>JBLIOK010000136.1:0-7084 GCA_047639735.1 Candidatus Krumholzibacteriia bacterium
GCCTGCTTTTGACTCTAGGAACCCACTTGCAAAAGGGGTAGAGAATAACCAGCACCACTAGCCAAACAGCATAGACCCCGCCAAGGGAAACACCATAACCTTCTGGAAAGAAGAAAAACAAAGTCGTCATATCAGAAACTTCAAACCCTTGCTGCTTTGCCAAGGCCAAACTCAGAAGGCGGATCACATACCAGTGCGCCACATAGAAAGCGAACGGAACCCGGCCAAACATCACCAGAGTATTCTTGAGCCAGCCTGTCATTTTATCAGCCAAGGAACAGACGATCGCCATCGGGCCTAGGGTAGCTAATAGAAAGAGTAAACTCGGCGGATATTTGCTGACGTTCATAAAATCTAAAACAGTGGCCTTGATTGATCCTTCATGGACCTGCCATGGATTGGGATCGCCGTAGAAACCGATTGCCCGAATCACGACAAAGATGCCGATCATGATGAGGCCCGACCGGAACAGGATCCGGTCTCTTTCTTCGGCCCCTTTTTCAAACACAAAGGCGGTGCCGTACCCTAACAACATGACGCCAATCCAAGACAAGATAGGGTACCCGATTATAATGAGAAAAGGGCCAGATGCTGCTGAAAACTGGGTTTGCAAACCGTACCAAAGAGGATCGGTCCCACCAAACAACTCCCCCACTGGCCAAAAAGAATCGAGGGCGTTGTGACCAATCACGATGATCACCCCTAACACGAGGCAAACTTTGGGGCCAAAGAACTGACAACCAGCCAATACGACCATCGACGCACCGATGGCCCAAATCACTTGCAAAATAACGAGTGTGCTGCCACCGAGTTGAGGCACACCTGCAAAGGGTGCAAACGTGAGTCACCTATCGCGTCAGATAGAGACCAACCGAAACGTCTCCCTGCGCAAGCGGGTCTTGCACGCCAGCAAGCATGACCATGTCGCGGACGTGATCAATGGCCATGATGATGATCACCAATCCTCGGAGCATGTCGATGCTGTCAAGTCGGTACGTGCGTTTGTTGGGGGATGGCATCGGGCTTGATCAAAAGAGCAGATTCCTCGTATAGAAAGCATAGGCAACGAAGTGATGGCAACACAACGCCCTCGACATTTCAAATGCCGAGGGCGATATCAACCAATTCCATTAATCCTCAGGACCGTAATTCTACTCGACGTCATCAAACTCTTCAACAACACCGTCGTCCAGATTAAGTCGGTAAGTCGGCCCGTTTGTCACTGCCATGATCGCATAGTTAGTGCCATCACAAAAGGCGGTCACTTCGTACAACAGGCTAGTAAACAGCACCGTACCGTCATTGGGGTAAGGGTTGCTCGCCGATAGCGTAACGCTATTGAAGGCAAAACTCGCCTCGGATGGCCCCCAATCGAATGTACCGCTGCCATTCACCACCGCAGAACGGCCTTCCTGATCAATGTCCGCAGTGATGTTAAAGCCCATATACGCCATTGCATTCGAGTCAACCTTGACACCTAACGGCGCCTCGTCATCAGTAAACAGGTGGGCGTAATCCGCAACGTCAGATGTCGACACTTCGCCACTGGGCCCGCCCAGGAAATAGTCCAGATGAATCAGACCGGTGATACCGTCTGGATCGTTGAACAAAATATCTTCGTTCGCATCTTTGGTCACCGAACTGGGGTCCAGAATAACGGGAACAACCACGGTTGCAGCCATGACAACGAGAGCCGCTTGGTGCACGATGTCTGGTGTGCCTAGAACCGGAGCCTCGTCATGCGGGGCAACGCCATCGTTTTCACAGCCCGTAAATGCCAGCAAAGCCACAAGCAACAAGGCGGCTTGCCCCTTCATTTTGAAATTCATATCATTTTCCCTTTCGCCTTCTTGGCGTTATAAGATCCTAGAAGCCGAGCATCAGGCCCGCGGAATAGGTGGTGAGTGCGTCGCCAAAAGCCACTTCGAGGTTCAAGTTGACGAAGATGTTCAGAGTCGCGCCAACGGTGAATCGGGAATCCTGCACTCCGTCGACCGCAAAACTCACTTCCGAATTCAAATTCGGGTCCGACGGGTGGATGAACTCATAAGCCACATCCAGCTTGGAATCCTCAATCGCAAACCCAGTATATACTGTTAGCATGGTAAATTTCTTGCTAGCAGCAACAAAATAGGAATTCGCTTCTGATTGATAGACATTCCCCACGTCCAGTTCTTGGCTAAAAAACCCGGCCATAATGTCGACCGGCAGGTTTTTCAAAACGCCATTAGCGTTCCATTGTAGGCCATACCCAAACAGTTTAGTTTTTCCAAAATCGCCCAAATCAAGTTCGGGCAAGTACCGAACCGTCAACCTGAGACCGGCAATACCGCCGATATATGCCTCGGGCATAGCAAAGGGCGACCAGGTGGTTTCAACCAGTCCGGGAATGGTCTCGGCGTTAAACACTTCAAATCCACCGGCAAAGGCCTGCACCGTGCCGTTAGTCTCTGTATCGCCGAAAATCGTGGGACCAGACATATAAACGTCGCCAGTTAGACCGACCAAGGCGGGGTCGAAACCTTCCAGGTCCACATTCTCAATCAAAACCGAAAACGTCTGGTCTGTTTCGTTGAGCTGAGTGCCCATAGTTTTGATACCGAAACCGAAGACCAACCGACCCCACGGAATACTCGCCGTAGAATACAGATTAGAATTGATATTGGGCCCGTAGCTGTTCAAAAACGGCGACGAGTAGGCTTTCGCATAGGCCTCTGGCACTTGCGTCAGCAATTCATCAAGGCTCTCAGCTGCAGCCTCTGTGGCGGCGCCAGCAGTCAGCAGCATCAAAATCAATACCCAGACCACGCCCCCGCGTTGTCCCGGCAATCGATTAAATATATTCATCGTTCCCCTCCCAAAGCATGGCCGTTTGGAGAACGGCCGACCATCAGGTATTATTGAGCTCATCTACGAATTCATGCTAACATTGGTCACATGATTAGAACACCGTGCACTTGAAGCGTTTACCATGCCAGATTCGCGCCAAAACGGGCTTATGGAGTAAGAATGGCCGCAAACACCGAAAAATTCATCCTTTGGGATATGGCGGGGACGTTGATCACTTTTGATCCCGAAACCACCAAGCAGTGTGCGCTACCCGGATGTGTAGACTTTTTGCCAGAGCTAGCCCGCCACTTTCGCCTCTTGTGCACCACCGGCGACCGCACCTCCAGCGCACGTGCATTGCTGGACAGCTTTGATATCCTGCCCCACCTCGAGGCGATCTATGGCGGACTCAATCAGCCGGTGGGGAAACCTTACGGCGACATATTACGTCAGCTAGATGGCAGCCCGGCTCACAGCATTGCAGTGGGCGATCGTTTGCTGACCGACATTGGCTCGGATACCGACCAAGTCGTGAGTATCCTGATTAATCAAGGCAGCCAGCTGAATAGCGCAGGCATGGTTTCGTATATGATTCATGTGCTCAACCGACAATCAGCTGATGATTACCCAACGGCTTTTCGTCACTTGACGATCAATGCAGCCATCGATGAAAGCGCCATCGGATCGGCAGCCGGCGGGCGAATCACCGCCGCCTGGCAACGGCACGACGGTTTTGATTACCGCCTTTGGGTTTTTGAACACGACGACCTGGACGGCGAGCGTCTGGTCATCGTTTTGGGCAACGGTTCATGAAAGAACGGTGTGGCATGAATGACGCAATTCGCCTGTTTGTCACCGGCGGCACTTTCGACAAAGAGTACAACGAGCGCAATGGCACTTTGTACTTCAAAGACACTCACCTGAGCGACATGCTCAAGCTGGGCCGCTGCTTGTTAGAGATTGAAGTGCGAACTCTCATGATGATCGACAGTCTGGATATGGATGACGAAGATCGCACTATGATTCTAAGCCAATGTCGCAAGTCTGAACATCAGCGCATTGTCATCACCCACGGCACGGACACCATGGAAACAACAGCCCGTTTGTTGGGTGAGCACATATCAGAAGAAAACATGGTCGGAAAAACGATCGTCTTAACCGGGGCCATGATTCCTTACGCTTTTGGATCAAGCGATGGGTTGTTTAACCTGGGTAGCTCGTTGGCTTTTGCCCAGGCCTTACTGCCCGGGGTCTATGTCGCCATGAATGGGCGTTGTTTTCAATGGGACAACGTGCGTAAGAACCGCGATGTCGGCGTGTTCGAAGAACTCGATTGAATCATTTTCACGTGCGCAGAATCACCGTCATTGTAATATATTGACATCTGAATGAACCGGATTTCACAACCCAAGAGAGAGACGCTCCATGCTCAAGTTCAACGCCCCGTTTCAGCGCGCCATATTTGTCTGCACCAATAAACGCGCTGAAGGGCACCCCAAACCATGTTGCTCTGACCGCGGCGGTCGCCAATTGCGCGACGAGTTAAAAGCGATGGTCCGCGCAGAAGGCCTCGACGGCAAAATAAAAGTATTTCAAAGCGGCTGCCTCGGCGGTTGCGAACGTGGCCCCATGGCCCTCAGTTACCCCGACGGACAATTGATGATGGGCGTGCAACAAGAAGATCTCGCTCAACTATTCGCCGACGCAAAGGAAGACTAATTGTGAAAAATCTGCGTATTCTCGTTTTGGCGGCCGCTCTGGTCGCTGTTGTGGCTCTGACTGGTTGCACATACAATGGCCAAAAAGCCATTGCTGACAATGAGGTCAAATTGGCCAACACCTATTGGAAGCTGATCATGTTGGACGGTGTGCAAGTCAATGCGCAATCTACGGCAACAGAGATGCATTTTATCTTGAACGCTGACGACACCATTTCAGGATTTGGTGGCTGCAACAACTTCAGCGGCAGTTGGGAAATGGATGGCGACCAGCTAATGATTGGACCATTGATGGCAACAAAAATGGCATGCGACAACATGGAAATCGAGACGCGGTTTCTAGGCGCCCTCGATGGAGCGGTGGCCGCAGTCGTGGACGACGCCACTTTAACGGTGACAGACGATGAGGGTATTGAGCTCAGGTTTTTGGCTTTGTCCCACAAATAGGCGCAAGCTCTTCGCAGGCGGTGGAGTCGTCAGGTTCCAGACCCACCGCTTGCACCCACTTTTCTACTCCGTACGCGCCCCGAGCCAAAACCGGCTCCTTGAAGCACACCCAATGTGATGGTGGCCCCGCAAACTTGAGGCTGAGACTAACAAACTCATTGGCGTCAGGCTGTGTGCGCGAAACAGAACTGATCAAAGAACGCTGAACCACCAACGTTTGTCGTATCCCCGCCCGAAACACAATTTCAGTTGAACCCACAATGATCGGCCGCAATATCGATGCTCGCATATCAGCGAGCAACCACAGCCCAGCGTACACCGTGCTGGCAGTAAACAACCAAGCAACAACCGCATTCCACTTGGCCAACAACAAGTGAACCGCAAATCCTTCGCCGGCCAACAAAACCAAAAAGGCAAAGACAATGCCAATTTGCCCGCTGCGTTGATGGTGACTTATGTTCAAAGCATTCGACGGCGACTGTGGCGCTTTTCGCCAAGCACAAAGCCCGTAATAAAAAACACAAACCTCTGATGAAAAAATGCCCGCCACTCGTTCATTCTTGAACAACCCAAGGGCGGTATCATAAAACTGAACCAGGGGGTCGCCGGTTCCATCGCTTCGTGCATGCTTCAAAGAATTCACCGCGCGCCAAACAACCCAGCTCACGAGTCCAATCTCCAGTGGCAAGACAACGAACTCTAACCAGTGCAACACTTGTTGGCGCTCGGCAGGCAAGACCAACGATGCGAGAACCATACTGACGATCACCACTGGCGCCACCCGCAAGGCAGAATGACCACCTGGCCGCACGACGAGGAAATAGAACGCCACTGGTATGATGACAACCAAGTCGAGTGTCAAACCGACAGCGACGGCGCCCGCATCAGCAAGACGAGGAAGCATGTCAACCAACACCAACGCCATCGCGTACACACTCAAAACAAAACCTACGAACCACAATGAAGTGGTGCGCAGGTTTTTGCCAAACAACGTCATGTTTTCACCTCTGGTCCGGCAACTAACGGACCAATGCTAATCCCGAAGTTTCAACGTTACCCGAAGCATCGCGCAAGCGCACAAAATAGGTTCCCGATGGAACGGAGCGGCCCTTGTTGTCCAGGCCGTTCCAGCGCACGGTGTGCGGGCCCGCCACAAACTCACCAGATTCCAAACGTCGCACCAAGTGCCCCCGCGCATCGTAGATATTCAAATCTATCGCACCCGGTTTCGCCAGGCTAAAAGGAATTTGAGTTTGTGGATTGAAAGGGTTCGGGTAGTTGCGCCCTAAGACCGAACGCGTCGGCAAGACGTCGTCAACCGCCGAAACAGGATTGAAGGGCTCAAGGAAGTCATTGGCCAATAAATATTCCACATTGGCGCTCAACGCTGCGGCATCCAAACGATAGGGCCTGCCGCCAATGAGACCAAAGCGGCCGCCGTCAGCACGGAAGGTGCCTCCGCCCGGCGGCGTGGTCATGACTCCCGTCAAACGATTCCCTGAAAAACCGGTAGCCGTTTCGAATAAGGCCACGCTGTTCGGCCCGACAGTATCTATGAAGACATCGTTCCACGATTGGGTGCCGGTAATCGGCATGTTCACCAATCCCGCCGCTGCGGCATTGATGTCACTCAAGGTCGCCGAATTTTCAGCAAAGGTGACATCCAAATAAGTATCTAAGCCACTAATCAAAAACGATTGGCTACGCCGAGTCATCAAGAGCACATTGCCGCCAGCTTCGAGGTACGACTTGATCGGCGTCTCAGACCACATGGCCAAATCACCGTCGTAATTATTACCCACCCACAACACCGTCGAGTAATTTCCGATCACGTCGGCCGGCACGCCGCCATGGCCAATAGGCGCTGGTAAGGTGCTAGGGTATCCGGCGCCAGGCTCGGCGAAGTTGTCCCAAAAAGTGATGGGAGTATCGCCCCAAAAAGCTTTGGCTTCATAGGCGTTGGTTATTTCGGCACCGTAAGTGTTCCAGCTCACACCGTTGACAAGCAAGATGCCTTGATTCAACTGAGCGTTCGTGACTGTCGTCACAATCTGGCGCAAGATCCAACGGTCTGGATCCAAAGACACACT
>JBLIOK010000137.1:0-7071 GCA_047639735.1 Candidatus Krumholzibacteriia bacterium
TAAGGTGCGAGCAAGTCGACGACCTTGATGCCGGTTTCAAAAATCTGGTTGGCTTCACCCTGGTTGGTCAACAGAGGGGGATCGGCGTGGATGGGAGAGCGTTTATTAGGCTCAGCCAAATCGCCCTTACCATCGAGGGTCTCGCCCAAGAGGTTGAACAGACGGCCGAGGCACTGGTCGCCAACCGGCACCGTGATAGGACCACCGGTGTCGAGGCCCTTCATGCCACGGACCAGACCATCGGTCGTATCCATTGCGATGGTGCGCACCACGTTGTTACCGATGTGAGTAGCGACCTCAACGATGAGGTCGATGCCCTTGTCGGCGTCAGTGATACGAATGGCGTTCAGAATCGCCGGCAGGTGATCTGAATCGAACTCGAGGTCCACTGTGGGCCCGATGACCTGTTGGACCTTGCCGTAGTTCTCGGCCATGAATGCTCTCCTTATTGAGCGATCGTCCTGATCGTTTCTTAGCTAACAAGTTTTTGGGGCCAAGCCCCTTCTCGAACTAGAGGGCGCTTGAGCCACCCACAATATCCAGCAACTCTGAAGTGATCGCTGACTGACGTTCACGGTTACGCTGCAACGTCAGGCCCTCGATCAATTCACCAGCGTTCTCAGTGGCCATGCTCATGCTCGTCATCCGAGCGGCATGTTCACTGGTGAACGCTTCACTGAGGGTCATGAAGACCCGATTTTTGAGATATAAGGGCAGCAGTGAGGCAAACATGGCCTCTTGGCTGGGCTCCCAAATATACTCAAGGTTAGTAGATCCTGTGCTGTCATCAGTGGCTTCAGAATCATCAGCGGCGACCGAGTCGGGGGCTATTGGCAACAAGTGCGCATCCACCGGCTTCTGAGTCATTGTGCTGACGAACGATGCGTAGATAACCCGCACTTCATCAAACTCACCTGCTATAAACGCGTTGACCATGGCATTGCCTACAGTGGCTCCACGGTCAGCGTTGGCTTCTCCGCCAAAATCGGAATGGTCGCCAAACATGGTGAAACCACGCTTGGTGAAATGCACAGCAGCCTTGCGACCGACGGCATAAACTTGGGTCTTCACGCCTTCGTCAACCGAGGCCTGGACCGATGCTTCAGCCAATTTCAATACGTTTGTATTGTAGGAACCGCACAGACCTTTGTCTGATGCGATCACCAAATACAACCGATTGACAATCGGTCGGACTTCAAACAAGGGATGGGCGATGTCAGCCTTGCCCGCCAACTCGGTCATCAGCTCAGCGAGCTTCTTCGAGTAGGGACGGGCGGCTAGCATCCTGCCTTGTGAACGTTGCAACTTCGAAGCCGCCACCATCTTCATGGCTTTGGTGATCTGTTGCGTGTTCTTGACAGAACGAATCCGCTTGTTGAGTAATTTTACCCCGGCTCCCGCCACGGGTTACCTCCTGGTGCGTTCCAAGTCTACCGCGCTACTATAAATCTACTGCGCGACTTTTTAGTCTACTGCGCTACTAACGTGTCTTTATGAACTCTTCGATGGCGCCGGTCAAATCGGTCACCGTCTGTGGTTCAAGTTTGCCGCTTTCGGCAATGGCCAGCAAAATGCCGGCATGATTTTCATCCATAAAAGCATGGAAGTCTATTTCCCAGCTGGCGATATCTTCAATGGCCACGGGATCCAAGAATCCCTTAGACGCGGCGAAGATAATAGCCACCTGGTGGTCGTTGGCCATGGGCACGTATTGATCCTGTTTCAAGATTTCAACCATGCGCGCGCCACGGGTCAATTGTTGTTGCGTTGACTTGTCCAGGTCAGAACCGAACTGAGCAAAAGCTTGCAGCTCGCGATACTGAGCTAAATCCAAGCGCAGCGAACCGGCCACTTTTTTCATGGCTTTGGTTTGCGCGGCACCACCCACACGAGACACCGAAATACCGACGTTGATCGCCGGACGAATGCCTTGGTAGAAGAGGTCGTTCTCAAGGAAGATCTGGCCATCGGTGATCGAAATCACGTTCGTCGGAATATAGGCCGACACGTCAGAGGCTTGAGTTTCGATGATCGGCAAGGCGGTCAATGAACCGCCACCGTTGGCTTCGCTCAATTTCACCGAGCGTTCGAGCAAGCGGCTATGCAAATAGAACACGTCGCCAGGGAAGGCTTCACGTCCCGGCGGGCGACGCAGCAACAAGGACATCTGGCGGTAAGCGTTAGCTTGCTTGGAAAGATCATCGTAGACCACGAGAGTGTCTTGGCCTTTCCACATGAAGTGCTCGGCCATGGTGGTTCCGGTATAAGGAGCCAAGAACAACAACGCGGCGGGCTCGCTGGCGCCGGCGGCGATGATCGTCGTGTACTCCATGGCGCCGTGCTCTTTTAACTTCTTGTGCACACCGGCGACCGTGGATTGCTTCTGGCCGATGGCCACATAGAAGCACTGCACGTTCTTGCCTTTTTGGTTGATGATCGCATCGATAGCTACGGCAGTTTTGCCTGTACCACGATCACCAATGATCAGCTCGCGTTGTCCGCGGCCGATGGGAATCAGCGCGTCGACGGCCTTCAGGCCAGTCATCAGCGGCTGGCCTACAGGTTGACGCTCGGTCACACCTGGGGCCTTCAATTCGATAGAGCGGGTTTCGGTGCTCGGCACGGGACCTTCGCCATCAATAGGCTGGCCCACGGCATTCAGCACGCGGCCAATGACGCCGTCGCCAACGGGAACCGAGGCGATGGTGCCGGTGCGGGTAACGGTGTCGCCTTCTTTAATGGCGGTGTCAGCACCCAAAATAACCACACCCACAGAGTCTTCTTCGAGGTTCAAAACCATGCCGAAGATATCACCTGGGAATTTT
Source organism: Candidatus Krumholzibacteriia bacterium (assembly GCA_047639735.1). GTDB lineage: Bacteria > Krumholzibacteriota > Krumholzibacteriia > LZORAL124-64-63 > LZORAL124-64-63 > JAGRNP01. The sequence goes on from JBLIOK010000137.1 coordinate 2,826, forward strand.
ACCATCTCGCCGGCCATGACGTCTTGCAGACCGTAGACGCGAGCGATACCATCACCCACCTGAAGGATGGTTCCGACACTCTCAACCTCAAGGTTGCGGTCGTAGTTGTTCAGCTCTTGAGATAAAACGGAGCTGATCTCTTCAGGACGCAATTTCACTGCCCTTACTCCTCGTTAAAACCTTTTAATGAACCTGAGCTTCGCCGAGCGTTTTGCCCAACAAGTCCAGATTCGTGCGCACTGTGCCGTCGAGGACCTTGTCCCCAAGGGTCACACAAACTCCACCAATGACAGCGGGGTCTGTATTCTGTTCCAGGATGATCGTTTTGCCCGTTATGGTCGCCAACTTATCACGTAAGCTGGTGGCCAGATCTTCCGGCAGATCAATCGCGGTGACGACCTTGGCGTGAACAACGCCGAGCTCCTTTTCCACGAGTTCGGCGAACACTTCGCCAATGTCCCGGGTGTTTTCAATCCGATTGCGGTCAATCAAAAGAGAGAAGAAATTGAGCAGCACTTTTTCGATGCGGCCACCGAAAACCTTTTGCAGCAATTCTTTCTTTTCTTCTGTGCGCACCTGCGGGCTGTCCATAAAAGTAAACAAGCCAGCATTGCCCAGTGTGATGTCCAGCACCGCGGCAAAAGACTCGGCCACATCAGACACCACGTTTTCAGCTCGCGCTGAAATCAGGAGCGCCTCCGCGTACCGGGTTGCGACTTTGCGATCACGCATTCGTCGCGCCCCCGTCGGGATGCAAATTGTTAATGTAGTCGTCAATCAGTTTCCGATGAGTGGCGTCATCGAGCCGCTCGCCGATCACTTTTTCAGCTGCTCCGAGTGCTATAGTCACCACAGTGTCGCGCAATTCAATCTGGGCCTTGCTGGACTCCAGAGCGATGTCTTGCTCGGCTTTCTGCTTGGTTTCCTCAGCGGAGGTGCGAGCCTTCGAGACCAAACCATCGGCCAACTCTTCGCCACGCTTGACGGCCTCTTGGACCTTCTCGCGTTCAATGGCTTTGATGTCGTCCAGCTTGCTTTCGAAATCACGCTTCAACTGCTCGGCATCGGCCAAGTTTTTCTCTGCCGCGGCGTAGTCGCTCTCAACCTTGTTCCGACGTTCGTCGAGCAGGTTGAGAATCGGGCCCCAAGCAACTTTGCTCAGGATCAACACGAAGAAGATAAAACCCAGCGCCGTCGTCAGCAGCTGTGGGATTTTCGGCATCACCATTTCCATGAAAGGCACCTTCCGGGTATTAACTGCGGCGTTTTTTTCGGCGGCAGGGGAGTTTCCGCTCCCCAAACCAACCAACGCACGCAGGGTTTTTACCCTAATCAATCATTCCTACAAGAAACCTATCAGTCTACAAGTTACCCATCAACATGATCGTAGCAACGAGCGAGTAAATCGTCAGAGCCTCGATAAAGGCGCAACCGATAATCATCGCAGTTTGAATTTGGCCGATTGCTTCAGGCTGACGGCCCATAGCATTCATGCCACCTTCAACAGCTTTACCAAGACCAATACCGGAACCGATGGCAGCCAATCCAAGGCCGATAGGAAGTGCCAGTCCGAGTGTGTTCCCGTCCATTGTCTTTCTCCTTTTAGTGCGTGCGTTGCACTCTCAAATTCGCGAGTTTCCCCGCTGTTTTCCAAGCCCTGAGGCCTGGGTTAATGCCCGTGAGCTTCCTGGTGATCATGATCACCATGCGGTAGCCAAAGAGCAATATAAACTGTCGCCAAGAGCGTGAAGACCAAGGCCTGGATGGTGCTCGAAAGCAAACCCAGGAAGTAGAATGGCAACTGGAGCGGAATGCCTGGCAAGAAGCCAAACGCCGCGCTGCCTTCAGGCAAGAACGCGCCGCCAATTCCCTTGGAAATCAAGTAACCTAAAATCACCATGGTGGCGACCAAGGTGTCTTCGCCAAAAATGTTGCCGAACAAGCGCAGCGCCAGGCTGACCGGCTTGATCAATTCGCCGAGCAAATGCAGTGGGAACAAGAGCAACGAGAAGCCCCAGTCCATGCCCGTTTTGGGCGAACCCGCCATATGGTGCAAGTAGCCCAGGATGCCGTTCTCTTTGAGCGCGATGCCTTGGACATAAAGGAACGTCATCGCACCGAGGGCAAACGTTGTGGTGCTGAAGTTCGACGTCGACGCGTGCCCCAAAGGCAAGATGCCCGCTAAGTTATTGAACAAGATAAAGATGAACAAAGTACCCAGGAACGGCGTGTAGCGACGAGCGGTGTCACCAATGATCGCGTAGAAAAGATTATACAAGCCGCCGAGTAGAATCTCGACTGCAGCTTGTTGACGTCCGGGTTCGCGGTGACTGATCTTTCGACTGAGCGAGATAAAGAAGATGCTCAAGACGAGAATGATCGTTAGCGAATAAATGGGATCAATGAACGCTTCAAGGTTGTCAGCCATCGCTTGTGGTACAAGTGGCGCGATCCAACCACTGACGAGGTTGTAAAGATGCGGCGTCGAGGAGTGCTCTTCAGCGTGGTCCTCACCGTGGACTTCGCCATGTATGGCTTCGCCGTGATCGTCGGTCGGCGTCGCGTGTCCAGGTTCGTCGTGGGACGTGTTGGGTTCGGATGCTTGCTCGATTTGAGCTTGAGGATCATTGGCTTGCTCAGTACCGTGGCCATCTTTGCCATGGGCCAATGCTTGGGTAGCCAATGGTCCAGACGCCAAAAGCAGGACACTTATAAAGAGTGTCGCGATCGCCGTTCTATTGAAGCTGATGTTTAGCATCGTCCCCTCAACAGGAATCAATGTACTGAGTCACCTAGCTGCGAATCTTAGGACTCGCGGCGAATTTCTTGTGCGCGATTTCGCGCCCCAACGATAACCAAAACCAACATCATCAAAGTGAACCCGACGAAGTGGCTGGTCGGCGGCAACGGCCGAGTGAACAACACCCAAACCGCAACGGCATAAACAGCAATCTTGGCCAACACCCAGAGGATGATTTCGAACGGGTTTTTGGGAGTTCCCTTGGGCATTAACCCGGTGCGAATTAATCCCTCTAGAGCTCTTAACCCGGCGACGGCCCACAAGGCAGTCAGGAATACCCCAACCCCAAAGTCAGACGACACCGCGAAGCCCAACCCGATGGCCAACGGCAGCGCGAGAAAAATAGTCCATAGCTGAACCTGAGCAAGAACTTTTTGGCTCAAAACCTGTTTTCCTCCGCGTTTATTCAGGTGAAAGATGGCCCTTTAATACGCCATGTCAAAAGGGTTGTGCTCCGGAAGTCATGTCTTCTCAATTTTGGATCCGATAAATTTGCACAATTGAGCGAATAAAGGGCACTCATTCCGGTTTTGAACCTATAACAACAGCTAAGATACCTGGGCAAATAGCCGATATAAAACCAGATACAGTGGTCAAGGCACTAACATTGACACATAAACGGGTGGACTGTACGTTGTGCACAGTATGAAACAAGTTCTCATGGCATTTCTGACCCTCTGGGTCCTTTTGCTCAGCCCCGGGCTTTGTCTCTCTGGTGTATTGGAACATTTCTGTGCCGACAACCCTGCAGGCACAAGCTGCGAACATGAAAATGACTGTTCTAGCGACCCCTGTGGCAAAGTTCTGCTGGTTCACGCGCCCGATCCTTCCAAATCCAACGCCGCACCTGTGATCCACGCTATTGTTGAATTTGTCGAATCATTGGATTTGATCTCCAACAAGCCACCTGTGCCCGTGTACGAACTGTGGCCACACCGCGTCAATTTGCCTGTCCCTCCGGCTGACCTGCCCCTGTTGAGCTGAATTCCGTCCGAATCACCATCTGATTTTTGACCTAATCATGTGATGTCTTGGCTGTGCTTCTATGGCGGCCAAATCCGACGGGAAAACAATGTACACAATCCTGCGAAAAACAGGGGCTGTGTGGGCTCTCATATCCACACTGGGCTTTGGTGGCTGCGCAACCACGACTCCCACCCCCCAAACGGCCACCATTCCAGCTTTGGGTCACCATCTGCCCCGGGCCACCGTGCCAGAAACGCCTGCAAGCGGCGACCTGCGCGCTGAATTTAGCGAACCAGACGGCGAACTCACACTGCGGCAGGCACTTGGGGCGGCGCTGATCAATAACCCCCAACTCTTCGTTTTTGCCTGGGAAAACCGAGCCCGTGAGGCCGAAGCTCTGCAGGCCGGACTAGGCCCCAATCCCGAATTGGGGTTGGAGTTGGAAAACTTTGGCGGCAGTGGGGAAGTCTCGGGAATTGG
>JBLIOK010000138.1:0-7017 GCA_047639735.1 Candidatus Krumholzibacteriia bacterium
TGCCCGTCGAAGTAGAAGAGCAAATTGCTGAATCTGAGATCCGCGAACCATCAATTTCGGGACTCGCCCCAGAGCAAGCACCCGAATCCTTTAGCGAAGTCGCGGGTGAAACCCAGTCCGCCTCGGGAACCATTACTGACGCCGCGGCCGCATTGCGCCAAGTGGATGCAGTGGCTCCGGCCAGGATTCCGGTTTCAGGCCCTCTGTATAATCTCGTGATCGACACCCGTGGCGGCCGCATCGTCAGCTGGAACGGGTTAGAGTTTGACAGCTGGGAGGGAGGACCCGTTCAGCTGATTCCAGAATCTGGTCCAGGCTATGGACTAGACGCCCTGATCTTCCGTGGGGCAGAACTTGACTTGGGGAACCTTGTGTTCGCCGCCGATAAACCATCGTTGTCTATCACTGATGGTGCCGGTACCGAGTCTTTAACGCTGCGCGCATCAACCGCCGGCGGGTTCGAAGTGCGGAAGATTTATTCTTTTCGACCAGATGTCTATGGCATCGAAATCGATTACGTCTTGGCGGCAAACAGCGCGGAGTCCAACCACGCGCTCAGTTTGACCGGCACTCCGGAAGACTTCCGGTTTGGCTGGAACCAGGGCATCGCTCCAACCGAACGTGTGCAAAAGATGGAGTTGCCCGCGATGCGCTCCATGGCTCGCATTGGCGAAGACGTGCACTACAAAAAACGTGACGGGTTGAAAAAGAGCGTTGAAAAGGTGGAGGAACAATGGAGCGGATCGGTGCATTTTGCCGGTTTGCAAAACCGTTATTTCACAGTATTTGGCGTGGTGCCCCAAGAGCAAGGGGTGCCCGTTGAAGGTCGCATCAAGGTCAGTGGCGAGATGGAAAGCCTGAGCCAATCATGGACTATCGATGTGCCCGCAAGACGTGGCGTAGGGGACGAACTGGCAGTAGCCCATCTCGATCTCTATGTCGGGCCACAAGTGGCCGATTTGCTCAGGCCTTATGGACAAGGACTCGTCGAGACGATGGATCTGGGTTGGAAGTTCTTCCGGCCTCTTTCCAAACTCGTGCTCGTGGTGGTGGAGTTTTTCCACCGCTATATCTCAAATTACGGCTTAATCATCATCATCATTTCGGTGTTGTCGAAATTAATGCTGTATCCTTTGACACGATCTTCGACCAAATCCATGAAGCGTATGCAGGAAGTTCAGCCTAAAATGAAGGCCCTGCAGGAGAAGTATAAGAACGACAAAGAGAAGCTGAACCAAGCGACGATGCAGCTCTACAAAGATGAAAAAGTGAATCCAGTAGCCGGCTGTTTGCCGTTGTTGCTGCAGTCGCCGATTTTCATCGCGCTGTACCAGGCCTTAAGCCACACCATTGTGTTGCGAGGCCAACCGTTTGTTTGGTGGATCACCGATTTGTCCCAGCCAGATGCCATCATGGCGTTGCCGTTCGCTTTGCCAATGCTTGGCTCAGACTTGAACGTGCTGCCAATTCTGATGGCCGGCGCAATGTACTTCCAAACCAAATTCACCCCGAGCGCCGGCGGCCAACAAATGGCCATGATGAATACAATGATGCCGCTGTTCATGATCTTTATTTTCTACAACATGCCATCGGGCCTTGTTCTTTACTGGCTGGTTAACACCCTTATGCAGGGTTACCAAAGCTGGAGTATGCAAAGAGGAACGTCCGCAGGTGGAGGAGCTCAAACAACATGAGTGAATCGATTCAAACCCAAGGCAAAACGGTCGACGAGGCCATTGCCGAAGCCTGTCTGCAATTAGGATTGCGGCGGGACGAAGTTGATGTGCGCGTTACCCAAGAAGCCAAGTCTGGACTATTGGGCTTCATTGGCGGACGGCCTGCAAAGGTTGTCGTGCGCAAGAAGCCAGAACGCCATCGTGGTCGTGGAGGCAACAACCGGCCAGACGACGACGGTTCCCACAGCTTGGGCCATGGACGTGGTGGCCGAGGTCGCAGTCGTGGAGGCCGTGGCCGTGGCGGCCGTGGCGGTCGTGATGACCAACAGGCCGGCCAGTCTCAAAACAATCAAAACGAGGCGTCCGATGCAAGGCGTGGCGGCGGAAACAGAAACGACAATCGTAACGACAATCGTAACGACAATCGTAACGAGAACCGCAATGTGAACAGCAACGATAACCGCAACGACAACAGGAACGACAACAGGAATGAAGGCAACAACGAGCGCGGCAATGAAAACCGCGGTCGCGGTGGCCGTCCGGCGCCAGGTGGCCGAGGTCGGGGTCCCGGTCGTGGACGTAACAACGAGCGCCAGGATGCGCACCCTCAAGACGGCGGGCGTCGGGACGCTCCGCAACAAGAGACACGTCAACAAGAGCCGCGTCAACAAGAGCGCAATAGGCCGCGCACCGAACCGGTGAACGTGCCGAATAATGAAGCTCGCGACAATGGCCAAAGCGAAAGCCGAGGCAGTCAGGAGAACCAACGCCGTAGCCGACGCGGCGGTCGAGGCCGTAGCCGACGCAATAATCCAGAAGGCAGCCCTGAGAACAACCCGCAGACCAATGAGGCCGTGAACGCAGCGGTGGTCAACGAGACCTCATCTGTGCAGCAAGACCAGCAAGCGCCCCGGCCTGCTGTGGTGGAAACACCGGTTGTTGAATCAAGGCCTGTGAGGACGGCGCCAGTGGAGGCGCCACCTGTGGCGACGCCACCGGTACCTGCGGCTGCAGAAGCCCCCGTTGTGAAGAAAAAGAAGCGCGGCGGATGGGGTGGTGGCCTCGGGTCGCGCCTGAAGTCGAAGTCCAATCCTTCAGTGAAGGAAAAACCGGCTGAACCCGAGGCTGTTGTCTCGGCTCCGGCACGAGAGTTGACGGCACCAGCGCCTACTCCAACTCCTGAACGCGCCCCGCGTTACGAAGAGCGTAGCCGGCGACCTTCCGATGAGATCGACGAAGTGATTGTCAGCGGTGTGTCAGCGACGAAATACGCCGCAGCAGTTACGGGTGTGACTGAGGAAAACCTGGAGACGGTTTTGTCAGACATGACCAACGGTGTTTTGGCTCGGGCGGGCTTTTCCTGCGAGGTGAATGTCACCGACGGGGAATATCGTCAGGTGAAAATCACTTCGGATGATGAGAGTGCTGGTCTTTTGATCGGCCGCCACGGCCAAACGGTCGACGCGGTTGAGCACCTCATTGAACGCATGGTGAGCAACTCGATCGATGACCGTGTGCGCATGAATCTTGATATCAATGCGTACCGTGAACGGCGCCAAGAGGACCTGGTCGCTCGGGTGGCTGAGGCGGTAGAAGCGGTGCGGGAATCTGGCAAGGCTGAGCACATGGAATCTATGAGTGCGCGAGAGCGTCGCTTGGTCCATCTTGAGGCCGAAGGCGTGGAGGGCATTCGCACTTTCACCATGTCTGGAAATGGCGGCAAGCACGTGGTGTTGGCGCCAGATGATGAAGACGAAAATGACGATCGGCACGACAGCTAAACAGTCTTCTGTTTGGTCAACTTTGTGGGCGGTGCCGCAGGTGGCACCGCCCTTTTTTGATGGAGTTTTGGCGTGAACACAATGCCGGAAAACACGACGATTGTGGCGCTGGCCTCGGGCTCTGGCGTGGCTGGTATAGCAGCGGTGCGCGTGAGCGGACCGGATGCTTTCGCTATCGCTAATTTGGTTTTTGAGGGCCCCGGGTTTGGGCCGAATCCGGAGGCCAAACACGCTGTATACGGTATACTGAAAAACCCTGGTGGCGCGTTAGGCGTTGAAAATAAAGACAGTTACGTAATTGACCAGGCGGTTGCCCTACCCTTTGTTGGGCCAGCCAGTTATACGGGCGAAGACACCGTCGAGTTCTTTTGTCATGGCGGTCAAGAGGTCGTCAAGGCTGTCATAAAGGCCTGCCGGGAAGCCGGCGCCGAGCCTGCTGAGGCGGGGGAATTCACCCGCCGTGCCTTCCTTAATGGCAAGCTCAGTTTGGACCAGGCCGAGGCCGTGGCGGACTTGATTCACGCCCCATCTGAGCACGCGGCGCGAGCCGCCATTGGGCAGCTTTTGGGCGGCCTGGACGAGCAGTTACAATCGATTGAAAAGCCCCTGCTTGACGTCTTGGCTGAGGTCGAAGGTTCGCTGGAATTTGTTGATGAAGAGGAAATTGAAGTGCCCCAATCAGAGGTGCTTCGGGTGCTGTCAGGATCGATAAAAAGCTTGGAAAAATTGGTTGCGATGGCGCCTGCGGGTAGGCTGTTGCGCGATGGGATTCACTTGGTATTAGCGGGTGAGCCCAACGTCGGAAAGTCGTCATTGTTTAACCAAATGTTGGGTGATGACAGGGCGATTGTCGACGGGGAAGCGGGCACAACAAGAGACGTTATCTCGGCGCGATTGCCGAGGGCAGGGTCTGTGTTTGTGCTGCACGACACCGCCGGATTGCGGGCCGGTGCCGGGCGTATTGAACAGTTGGGCATTGAACGGACAACCCGGCAGGTTGGGGAAGCTGATATCGTTTTGGCCTTGGCTGAGGCGGGGAAAACCCCGCCCGAGTTGCCGCCAAGTGGGGCCCCGACGATAGTTGTCTATTCAAAAAGCGACCTCGCGCCGGATTTCGTGGCGCCCGAGGGGTCGGTATTGATTTCAAACGCTTCCGGTGAGGGCGTGGGTGACCTGTGGGACGCTGTCGATCGCGCGGTCAAAGGGTTTCAACTGGAAGATGCAGTCTCCCTTGGGGTTGTGTTAAATGAGCGCCATCTCCATAAGTTGAGCCGGTGCCAGGCGGAGCTGTCTGAACTGAAAGATGAAATCGAGTTGGGTCATTTGGGTGACGAGGTCATTGGTTCAATGTTGGCCTCAATATTAAGCGGACTGGGCGAAGTTTCGGGCCGTGTTTTCACAGAGCAATTGTTGGGTAACGTGTTCCGCCGCTTTTGTATAGGAAAGTAAGTGATGTCACGATTTGAGTATGACGTAGTTGTGGTAGGAGGCGGGCACGCGGGTATCGAAGCGGCCTTGGCAGCCGCTCGTCTGGGTGCGAATTGCGCCTTGGTGACCCATGACGCCAGTGAAATTGGCCGAATGCCTTGCAATCCTGCTATTGGTGGGCTGGGTAAGGGCCATTTAGTGCGTGAAATTGATGTTTTGGGTGGCCAGATGGGTCTTGCCATCGACCAATCTGGCCTGCAATTCCGGCTTCTCAACACCAAAAAGGGCCCTGCAGTGCAGTCGCCACGAGCCCAGGCCGACAAACATGTGTACCAGGCCTTGATGACCGAGGTCTGCCATAGTCAACCTGGGTTGACGGTGATTGCTGGCGATGTGGCTGGTTTGTTGGTCACCAAGGACAAGGGGCAAAGCCGGATTGGTGGTGTAGCGCTGGGTGGTGGGCGTAAAGTAACGGCTCCGCGCGTGGTTTTGTGCACCGGCACTTTTATGAAAGGCCTGATGCACCTTGGCGCGCAACAGACGACGGGCGGTAGAGAGGGAGCAGCCAGCAGCGAAGGATTGAGTGGCAGCCTTGCTGACTATGGCTTTGCTTTGAAGAGACTGAAAACAGGCACACCGCCTCGACTTTTGGCACAAAGCATTGATTTTAAACAACTTGAGGCGCAGCCAGGCGATGTTGATCCAGCCGCATTTTCATTCCGCACGCGGAATTTTGCTCCTGATCAAATCAGCTGCTACATGGCTTATACGAATGCGCGCACTCATGAGGTGATAACCGAAAACCTGGGCGAATCGCCCTTGTTCAGCGGTCAGATTGAGGGCCAGGGCCCGCGCTATTGCCCATCGATCGAAGACAAGGTGGTTCGCTTTGCTGATAAGGATCGGCACTTGTTGTTTTTGGAGCCCGAGGGTTTGAACACCGACGAGATATATGTGAATGGCATGTCCACCAGTTTGCCGGCCGAAGTGCAATTGAAAGTCGTGCGCACGATCCCCGGTCTGGAGAAGGCAGAGATTGTGCGGTACGGATATGCCGTTGAATACGACAGCGTACCGTCGTGGCAAATTGACCGCTATTTAGAGACAAAGCCGTTGCGGGGTATGTATTTAGCTGGTCAAATATTGGGGACCTCCGGGTACGAAGAGGCCGCAGCTCAGGGTTTAATGGCTGGCATCAATGCCGTGCGCAGCCTCGGTGGTGCCGTCCCGATGGAGTTGGCGCGAGACGAGGCATATATCGGCGTTTTGTTGGATGACTTGGTCACCAAAGAAATCAACGAGCCCTACCGGATGTTCACTTCGCGGGCAGAGCATCGGCTGCATTTGCGTTGTGACAATGCGGAGGACCGTCTTTATGAAGCAGCCCAAGGGGCGGGCCTTTTGCCGGAAAAAGACCTGGCAGTGTTGGGGGCGCGCTCGCGCTTTGTGAAAGACCTGAAAATGGTGTTGGCCAAGGGGCGCGTGATGGTCAAAGAGAAGGGCATGCGAATGCCCGCGGCTGATTACCTGCGATTCCCTGGCATAGATTTGGCAGAAATGCGTGTGCGCGGTGGCGCATCCGATGAGTTGTGGCCAGAGGTTGATAAATTGGTTGCGTCGTTGGATGCTGAGATCGGGTGCAAGAGACTGGTGGCAGGGGCTGTTACCCAGGTTGAAAATGACATCAAATACGAAGGTTATATCGCCAAACACAACCGCTTGTTGCGTAACCGTGAGCACCTGGACAACCTGACTATGCCCGAAGAAATTGACTATAACTCATTGACCGCGTTGAGTTTTGAATCTCGAGAGAAGTTAACTCGCGTGCGACCAGCAACACTTGGACAGGCTAGTCGCATCGATGGCGTGCGGGCTGGCGATTTGGCGGTCTTGACGGTTTTCATGAAAAAATGGAAGGGCCAAGCCAAGGGGGCTGCGGGTGAAAAAAATGAAAATTGAAGCAGCGATGGGGCGCTACCAACAAGAGGTGGTGCGTTGGAATCGTCAGATAAATTTGGTTAGCCGCAAAGGCACACTGGGGTTGGTGGCGACTTTGATCCGCCAATGTCGGGATAGTTTTTCGGTGCTGTTGGATGCAGAATTGCAGCAGGCGTCGCCCGAGCTTCCGGTGT
>JBLIOK010000139.1:0-6998 GCA_047639735.1 Candidatus Krumholzibacteriia bacterium
GGCGAAAAAGTCCGCATCAGAGAAGTGCAAGTGCACGGAGCCAAAGCCGAACGGGGAGCATCTGGCCAGCGCCTGGCCTTGGCTTTGCACGGCGTTAAAAAAGAGGACATTTCTCGTGGCTTCCAACTGGTTAGCCCCGACAGTTGCGCCGTCACCCGCCGTCTTGATCTGCGAGTCAACGTGATGGCTCACTACCGCGGCGTGATAAAAAACCGCCAACGTCTGCACGTTAATCACGCGGGACGTGAAGTGTTGGCGCGCATCGTTTTGTTGGACGAAGAAGAGCTCGGTGGCGAGGGCGGGGCGCGCTCCGGCCTGGCCCAACTCCACCTCGAAGATGATCTGATCGCAGCGCGCGAAGACCGCCTGGTTTTGCGATTCTATTCACCGGTTACCAGCATCGCCGGTGGCGTCGTCTTGGACGCTAACCCGCAGCGTCATAAACGCTTTGACGAGCAGGCGCAAATGAACCTGACCGTGATGGAAAGCGGCGACCCTGTCGAACTCTTTCGCCAAAACTTGCACCAAGCCGGCACCGACGGCCTGGCCCTCGCCGACGCCATGGGCCAAGAAGACGATCCTTCGGCGCAGCTGGTTGGCAAGCGTCTTTACGATCGCGAATTGATGATAAACTTGGCGACACAAATCACCGAAAAAGTGGACGACTACGCAGAACGTTTTCCACTGCGCCTGGGCATTCCCAAAGAAGAATGTCGCCGCAAGTGCAAGTTCAAAGCAGGGCCAAACGAGTGGCACGCCATCTGTGTAAACTTGTCCGCCGACGCAAAGTGGGAAGTGATCGATGACCGCATCGGACAAACCGCTTCTGGCCCGTTGCTCTCCTCGGAAATGAAAGACGCGATCGCTCAGGCGACGGCAGAACTGCGTGCCTTCGGTCTTAACTGGCCTGGTCTTGAAGGCTGGGCCGAAGCCTCGCCCACTTTTCGCAACACAGCCCGCGTCAAAGCAACCAAGGCCTTTGAACCCGCCGAAGTCATCCGCCACTTGGTTGACCACGGGGTGGCCATCGGATTGTCGAACGAATTCTACATCGCAAGCGAGGGGATGGAGGACGTTTTGGCCAAGTTACGCGAGTATTTTACCACCAATGACGCCATCGCCTTCGGTGAATTCCGGGAACTCACCGGCCTCACGCGCAAGTTGGGCATCCCATTACTCGAATACCTGGACGCCAATGGCCGCACCCAGCGCGACGGCGACGTGCGCCGGGCTGGCCCTAGTCTGGTTGACAGATAGCCTTAAAACAGTGAACTTCTGGGTCGAATGACACGTCGCCAGATCACAGGAGCAACGCCTTGAATAAGCCGAACACGTCAGCTAACCGCCCCGTATGTGCGCCACGCAAAAAGACCCGCCAAATCATGGTGGGCGATCTGCCTTTGGGCGGTGACGCGCCAGTGCGCGTGCAAAGCATGACGACGACCATCACCAGCGATGTCGAGGCCACCGTCCAACAGATCAAAGAACTGTCCACCGCCGGCGCCGAGTTGGTGCGCGTGACAGTCAACGACCAAGCCGCGGTCGATGCGCTGCCGGCGATCATGTACGAACTCAAAACGCCGCTGGTAGCCGACATCCACTACGATCACAAATTGGCCATTGCCTCCTTGAATGCCGGCATCGCTAAGTTGCGTATCAACCCTGGCAATATCGGGCGCAAAGAATATGTGAAGGAAGTGGCGCTGGCTGCAGCCGACGCGGGGGTACCCATTCGCATTGGTGTTAACCGTGGCAGTCTGCACAAACGTTATAACGACATGGTTGCCCTTGATCCAGCGGGCGCCTTGGTGCAAAGCGCGATCGATGAAATCGAAACACTCGCCGCTGTTGGTTTTCACGATGTGGCGGTCAGCCTAAAAAGCAGCACTCCCGGCGAAGTGATCGAAGCCTGCCGTCGGTTTGCTGAAATCAGCGATATTCCACAACACCTTGGCGTGACCGAAGCCGGCACCATGTTGGCGGGCACATCGCTTTCGGTGGCGGCGATGTCGGTGCTGTTGTCCGAAGGTATTGGCGATACGGTGCGCATCAGTTTGGCTGATGATCCGGTTATAGAAGTGAATGCCGCTTTTCATATGTTGTCGGCCTTGGGTTTGCGCAGTGGCTATGCGCGCGTGGTGGCTTGCCCAACCTGTGGGCGAGTGGAAGTGGACGTGGTGGCTTTGGCCACAAAAATTGAAGAGCTGTCAAAAGACCTGCCTTCAGATCGTGTGATTTCAGTGATGGGGTGTATCGTTAACGGGCCGGGCGAAGCAAAATCGGCTGACTTGGGGATCGCCGCCGGACGCACGAAAGTGGCTATCTATCGCAAAGGCAAATTGCACCGCAATATTGACAAAGAAGATCTTGAAGCCGTATTGATCGAAGAAATTGATCTTCTGCGCTAAAAAAAAGTCACAAAACTATCCAGTAATGCCTAATCTGGCCGATTTATTGCTTACCATATACAAATCGACGCAAAAAGAGTTAGGCGAGAGCTTTTGGGTAAAGCCCGCCGCGCCTCAACCGAAATCGGAATATGAACTATATCGCTGAACCGACCACCCAGCGCCTACCTGAAGCCGACCGATTGCGAGCCTTGCAGGCCTTTAACGCCCGCTTGGTGTGCATGACGGTTGACGACTCTTCCTATCAGGAAGTGGTCAATGGAGTCTGGAAAGTAATCGGCAGCGATACTTGCGCCTTGTTCCTCAAAGATCCCGACTCCGAAACTCTGCGCCTTATGGCCTGCGAAGGTTACGAAAAAATCGCGCCGGGGCATTTGATTCCGCTCAACGATAACGACAGCACACACGTGCAGGCGTTTAGCGAAGAGTACATGGTCAACCTGCAAAACTTGAACGATCAGTATGGCGTCAGGCCGCTCTCGGATAAATTGCGCAGCAATCTGGTCATGCCCATCATTTCCAACTCGGGACCAGTGGGCGTTTTTGATTTTGGCAGCTATGAAGCCGGTTGGTTTGATGCGGCAGACCTTGCCATGTGCAGCATGCTAGTCGACCAGATGGCATTCTCCCTCGAAAACATTCGTTTGGTCAACGAACTCAGCAGCAGTCGCGATGCTGTCATCCGCGGCATGGCTCTGCTCGCAGAAGTGCGCGACACTCATATCAGCGGCCACCTGAGTCGCATTTGCGCCTACTCAAGATATCTCTCAGAGAAACTCGTCGACCGCCCAGGCTACGGCGAAGTGAATCAAGAATTTATCGACACCATTGCGCGTTCGGCTGCGTTGCACGACGTGGGCAAGGTTGGTATTCCTGATGCGATCTTGCTCAAGCCGGGCAAACTGACGACTGCCGAATTTGAAGTGATGAAATCGCACACCACCATGGGTGCCGATCTCCTGCAAGGTTTGATGAAAGACTACGGCGAATACACGATGATAAATATGGGCGCCGAAATGGCCATCGCTCATCACGAGTGGTGGAATGGAAACGGCTACCCCAACCAAATCAGTGGGCGCGATATTCCTTTGTCGGCACGCATTCTGACCTTGGCCGACGTCTATGACGCCTTGACCAGCCGCCGGGTTTACAAAGACGCCTGGACGCCAGAAGAAACCATAAAAACGATTCGCGATAGTTCAGGAAAGCAGTTTGACCCTGAGTTGGTCGAGATCTTCTTGGCTAAACCCGCCGATCTCCGGCGCATTCGAGAAGAAAGCCCCGACTGATTTTATCAGGCGGTTTCCACGCCTTTGCCGATTCCCGGTTCGACAAAAACACTTTGATCGCGCAAGCATGCGGCTGTGCCCGCCGGGGCTTTGCGTGGCTTACGCACGTACCTTTTTTCGGTGTAGATAACCGGCACATGTTTGGCGTGCTTGGCTTTGCTGTGCAGGGCGGCCAGGGCGGCTGCCTTCAATAACACGTTTTTGGGAATACGTTCGGGCTGTCCGCCGGCGCGGATGACCACATGGCTGCCCGAAACCCCTTGTGCGTGCAACCAAATGTCGCGATTATGCGCGGCGCGATGGGTCAATTCATCATTTTCTTTGTTGTTGCGCCCGACCCAAACCTCCCACACGCCGTCGATTAAAAAGCGCCTAAAAGGGCGGGACGGTTCTTCGAGAGTTTGGCCGCGTTGGCGGCGTTTGGTGGTCTTGAATAACTCGGGGTGTTGTTCACTCCAGGCCTGCAGCGCATCCAGCCTCGACGCCACACTTTCGTGGCCAAGGTTGGCGTTCTTCAATTCTTCACGAGCGTTGGTCAGATCGCTCAACGACTGCGTGGCAGCTTCGTGTCTCTCTTGGATAATCGCCAAACCCTTGCGCGCTTTTCGTGTTCTGCGAAACCAAGAGTCCATGTTCTCGGCCGGTGTTCTGGCCGGATCGAGTTTGATAGCCAAAGGTGTGCCGTCGTCGAGACTCGCTAACTCGATCGCTGATTCCCCACGACTCATGGTGTGCAAATTGGCCGCTAGCGCTTCCGCTTTTTGTCGATGCACATCAACCTGATCGGCGTTGTCCAAATCTCGCTGCAAATTCTTAACCAAGCGACTCGCCGATTTGTGGAGGCGAGAAGTTTTCCCCCAAGACCGAGTGTACAATGTTTCGGCACAGGCAAAAGTTAGCTGGGCCAATGCGGTTTGGTCGTACTCTGGGGGCAGGCTTGTCGAATGATCTGGCTGCCAAGTGTTTTTAGACGGCCAAGCAGCGAGGCTGAGATGCGGCGGGCGATGCACCGACCACAACAAATGGCCTTTGCGATCAACCAAGGTGAAATTGCCGCGCGCGCCAAATAATTTGCTGAGCAAGACAGCTTCGCCGGTGGCCAGTTTCATGCGGATGGCGAAAACTTTGTCGTCAGTCAAGACGCCAAAGCCCATGATTTTTTGGCCAACCAATAGAGGCTGCAGGGGATGTTTCGGCTCTCGCTCAAGCAGGGAGCTCAGAGAATCTGGCAAGCGACCCGATTGTGCGAACACCAATCGAGCGCCGGGCAAGTCGGTGAACAAAAGCGCCATGTGGTCGTCGCCGGCCAAGTGCAATCGCAGCCAGTTTGGGCCGGCGGCGACCCGGTAGATTTCGCGGCCTCGGAATTTTTCGTTCCAGTCCGCCGCTTGTGAAGCTAATTCCGCATGCTCATGAGGAGTGCGCGAGGTGCTCATCTTAGAAAAGAGTGTAGCCAAAGGTGAGTTTAAAATCGGGGCTGTCTTTTAATCCAAAACGCATTTCCACCAAAGCCTCGTGTCCGTTGTTGAGCTCGTATTCCAAGCCTAACATCGCGTTGAGCCCAACGCTGGAGTCGGTGTCGATACCGTTAAACTTAACCCAGTTGATACTGAAAGCCCCGCCACCGTACAGGTTCCAGGGCGCCGACACAAACTCGGTAAAACTGTAAGCGACGTCAGCGTTGAATATGAAGAGGTTGGCGACGTCACCCAAGCTAACTTCAAAATTGGGCCGAAACATGACGTTGGGCAGGATTTCGTCCACGTTCAAATAGACTCCAAAGTGGCCTTGATCAATGCTGTCCCACTTCGTGTAACCGGCGCGCACGCCAAAATCGATGTCCGTACCAGCTTGATCTTGAGCCAGAACCGGAGCGCTAACGAGGCAAATGGTGACCCATAAAAATGCGGATATTCGCAGATGTTTCACGATGGCTTCCTTTCCAAAGAGACCTGCAAGGGTTTGGGGATAGTACGGCCTTACGTTGGAATCGACAAGATGATCCCGAATTCTTCAGGGCAGTTCATCTGACTCCTTGCCGACCGGTCGTCTCTGCCCTAAAATTCGATCAGATCAGAAACGTTTTAAGATGCAGACCTCAGGAGGACATTCATGCTCAGCATGACCGGCTTTGGCACTGGCGCAGGGGATTCCGGTCCCGTCACGATCACCCTTGAATTGCGCTCGGTTAACCACCGCTTCCTCGATGTTAGCCTGAAACTGCCTGGCGTGCTGGCGTTTCTGGAAACCGATATTCGCAAATTTCTCAAAGAGAATGTCGCCCGGGGCCGGGTTACGGTCATGGTTCAGTTGCAAATGAACCGCGACGAAGGCGAAGCGGGCTTGGATGCTGAACGCCTTGCCCAAGCTCTGAGTATGGTCACCGAAGCTGCCGCAGCGTTGGCCGAATCGACCGGCCAGAACCATCCAGTCACCCTGGAGCACCTGCTGGCGGTGCCGGATCTCTTTCGCGCCGAAGAAGCCGAATTCGTTCAAGACGACCTGCGCACCGCTATGATGAGCGCCCTGACCGCCGCCCACTTGGGGTTGATGGGCATGAAAGAGGACGAGGGCGCCGCTTTGGTCAAGGAAATGGAACAGCGCCTGGCGACCTTGTCGACCGAATTGGCAAAGGTCGTGAAGCTGGCGCCTGATGCCGGCGTTGAAATTCAAAAACGACTCGATGAGCGTTTGGCCAAGATCTTAAAGGACCAAATAGACCCGCAGCGCTTGGCGCAAGAGGTCGCGCTGCTGGCGGAAAAAGCAAATATCAATGAAGAATGCGAACGTCTGTCTATTCACATCGGTCATTTTCATACCGCCCTGTCTGGTGGTGGGCAAGTCGCCAAGCGTCTTAATTTTTTGCTGCAAGAGATGCACCGCGAAGTGAACACCATGGGCAGCAAGACGAATCTCATGGACATCACTCAAGCGGTGATCAGCATGAAGGACGAAGTGGAATCGATGCGTGAACAAATCTTGAATTTGGAGTAGCGATGATCGTATTGATCACAGGCCCTTCCGGGGCAGGCAAAAGCAGTGTCATTCACCGCCTTGTGGCCAGCAACCCGCGCCTTGCCTTCTCGGTGTCGACCACCACTCGCCCCAGGCGAGAGGGCGAAGTTGACGGTGTGGACTACGATTTTGTCGACGAAAGCGTTTTTGCCGAGTTGTTGGCCGAAGATTCCTTCATCGAGTCAGCCGTCGTGCACGGTAACTCCTACGGCACCCGTCGCAGCCGCCTGGATCAAATGGTGACTGCGGGCGAGATTCCCATTTTGGATATAGATGTTCAAGGTGG
>JBLIOK010000140.1:0-6950 GCA_047639735.1 Candidatus Krumholzibacteriia bacterium
ATAGGCGCTGGCGCCAAGTGCATGATGTGCTCGGTGGCCAACATGTATCGCGCCTGAGTCAAGAGATGTTGGCTCGCCGTGGATTGGGCCCTAGTTCCCTAGTCGCCGGTGGTCCCACGTCCACAACGAATAAGGCGTTAGAGCCCGACGTATTGCGGGTGCTTCTGGTGCGGGTAAGTTTCGAAAACAATCGCAATCCAAACTTGACCACGATGGACCCTAGCGGGGATTTCATGCTGGACCCTTTGGCGGACCCAGGGCCCTTGGAGATAGATCCGCCGCCCCACAATAAAGCGTATTTTGAATCGCATATGCAGGGTCTGACTGAATACTATCAGTTCATGTCTGGTGGACAATTGATTATCGAAGGCACTGTCTTGCCTGAAGGCGAAAACGACAGCTACAAATTGACCGACGTGGCCGACTATGGACCCGGCGCTAGTTCCTTTTGGACTTTGGAAAACCTCGAGCGGTTGGTCCAGGATATGATGACCACCGCCGATGCTGGTTTGATTGCCGACGGTGGCAACGGTTTAGCTGATTACGACGACGAGACTCCGTTTACCTATGTCATTTTTGTGCATTCGGGAAGTGACTGGCAAAGCGATATTAACGGCGATTCGCCTAACGATATCCCAACTTTCTTTGTGACCCTTGGTGAGCCAGTAGACCTGATTGGCACCAACCCTGGGGGCAACCCCGGCAAGCTGAGCGAGTGTTCGATAATCCCCGAAACCACAAGCCAAGATGGATTTCCAGGCAGCATCGCCGCCGCTTTCTATCATGAGTTCGGACACGCTCTGGGGCTGCCTGATGTTTACAATACTCAAAATGGTTTGCCGTCAGTCGGTATCTGGGACCTGATGGATTCTGGCACAAACTTGCCAGTGACCTTAGGCACGATCACTGCAGAAGGGGACACCGTTTTGGTTTCGGCCACTGGTGTGTTGCCGCCTTCACTTTCGGCCTGGTGCAAATCTTATCTTGGTTGGCTAGAGATGGGCGAAGTGAGCAAGCCGGTATCCAGCACCGGCGATTATTTTCTGCCGGCGGTGGGTGTGCCGCGAACGCAATACCCTCTTTATAATGCGGGCTCCGGTGATTTTAATTTGGCGTACCCGCAGGCTTATCGAGCAGGCAGTTCGCCGTTGGAATATTTCCTGATTGAGAACCGTTGGGTGCCCGATAGTGTGGCCGAAACCCCGTATAACGATTTGCGCTTTGAAGTTGATGATAACACCGGGGTGTCGCTGTACCTCGCGGGTCTTCGCAACGGTAATTGGACCAATTCTGGACTATACGATTTCTTCATGCCCGCTGGTGGCTTGTTGGTTTGGCACGTGAATGCGGAACGAATCGCCAACGAATTGCCGAACAACACCATCAACGCCTATGGCGATGGCTTGCGATTAGTGGAGGCCGATGGCATCCAGGATATCGGAGTGCTCGATGCCTTTGTGCTTGGTTGGTTTGGCTCGTGGCGCGACCCCTTTGGTGGTCGTGATCAAAATTTGATGGATACCGGTTTTAACGACCTGTACATCGATAAATTTCCCAATAGCCGCAATTTCGATCGCAGTTATTCGGGCGTACGTTTGAGCAACATGAGTCGCCGTGTACCAAGATTCTCGTCGGTGATGAAATTTAACGCCACCCTCGAGCCTGTGCTCGATGGTTTTCCGTGGCAAGCGACCGCCGTTGATTCGGTAGAAGCCGGTCTTAGTGGGGGCAAGGCAGTAGCCCGAAAAATCACACCGTCGTCCGTCACTCCAGTGAGCTTGGCCGAGCAGGTCTTGATCTTTAGCGACGAGCCGGGAGAAGGCTGGACCGGAGGAGACTTCGCCACCTCATTCTACGGTATTCGGCCAAATGGTGTTCGCCGCTGGGCCGACGTTCCGGGCCGCCCCGAAGGAGTTTTCCAAGTTGTCGATGGCACCGTGATCGGTGCGCCGTTGATGCTTGACCATCCAAGCGACGGCGCCGAAATGATCTGGGCAACGGAGAACGGTACCGTAGGGGCCACGCATTTGCCGTTGGGATTGCCGCCTTCCGTTTTGTGGTCCTCAGCTTTGAGCGACAGGGTGCTGGCGTCACCGCTGGCTTTACGGTGGCAAGGCGCCGCCGAACGCCTGTTGATCGCGACCCACGCCGATTCGTTGCAGATACTAGATCGTGCGGGCAATGTGTTGGGCAACGGTATCCTGCTTAGCCCCGATTCGGGACCGGCTGTTTCAAATCTGAGCATGACCGTGTTTGCTTCGGCTGCAGGGACGGACGACCGGGCTGCCGCTTTTGTCGAAGGCGGGTGGTTTCTCGTCGAACAGGACGCCAGTGGTTTGATCGCCACGCCTGGATTTGTACCCTATGAAAGAATCTCAAGTGCGGTTCCCCAATATTTCGCCGTTGTGCCCCTTGAAAACGAGTCTCACTCGCTCGTTGTCTATGATGACGAAGGCGAGCTAGGCCGCTGGAATATTGACAGCGATGGCACAGTGGTCGCTTTGTCGCCAGGGACTGAATTGGATGGACCATTGGTTTGCGCACCTGCTGTTGCTGATGTTGATGGAGATGGCCGGCACGATGTTGTCTTGGCCACAGCGACCAGGGTATTTGGCTTCAACTCCGATGGTCTGCCGCTGCGCGGTTATCCAGTGAAGTTCTATGATCTGTTTGCACTGCCGGATTCGTTGCGAATTCGCGGGCCACTGGTGGTTGCTGATGGCACTGGTGACGGCATCAATGATGTGTTTTTTAACACCACTGGTGGGCACTTGCTCGGACTAAACGCCAACGGAAGATTGCACGAAGGCTTTCCGTTGCGCTGGGGTGATGTGTCCGAATCGTCATTCACCATCGGCGGTGAAACCGATCGCGTCTTGTGGCTAGTTTCGTCTGGCGGATACGACACTGGATTCAAAGGGCGCAACGCTGTTAACGGTCGTGTATCGGCCTACGGCCTGTTGCCGACGGCGCCCACAGATGAGCGAACCAGCGAATGGCTGGGTCCGTACGGTGGTCCCAGTCGAAATGGTCCGGCTGGTGAGGCGAAAAGCCTGGGCAGTTTGGCGCCCATTGCATCGGAGACTGAACAAGTTTATCTGTACCCCAACCCCATGAGCGGGGAAGATGTCAAAGTGCGCTTCTTCAGTGCCGGTTCTGGGGCAGCAAAAATTGCGGTCTACAATTTGGGCGGCGAGTTGGTGGCTGACAAGAGTATGCCGGTAATCGCCGGCGCTTTGAATGAAATTGAAATGTCACTGCCGAGTTTGGTCAGTGGCATGTACATGGCACGGTTAGAATATGACAGCACGTCCGGGCGCACAGTGCGCACCATGACCTTGGCGGTTGAAAAATAATGAGGGCACTAATGGAGGCAAAAATGCTGCGGTGTAGAATGGGCTATTTTATAGGCGGATTGGTCATGACTTTGGTGGTTATGGCGCTGGTGCCATCTTCTTCGGCATGGGCCCAGGTGGAAACATCGCGGGCATCTTGGTTGCTGGATCGAGGTCAAAGCTCTGATTTTGCCTTAGCAGGCCAACTCTTTGAGCAAGGCGAAATAGGCGGCGGCAATGACCAGCCCCTGGAACTGGAAAACGAAAATATTGGCAGCGGAGGCAGTGGCGCCTGGCCAATTTTGATGTCGCTGGTCCTGCCAGGTGCAGGCGAGGCTTATCTGGGGTACAAGCGTGGTTACGCTATGGCCGCAGTCGATATTTTGGCCTGGACGCAGGTGTCGAAATTTCACAAAGAGGGCGGCGATATTCGTGATGAATACATCGCGTTCGCTGACGCCCATTATTCCGATGAATTGTTGGTACACGCTTATTTTACTGGTGGCCATCCCCAAGACGGGCAGCAACTTCGAACGGAACAGGGCTTAAGGTATTTTGACGGGGTCGAGCCTATGGTCGATACCGGTGACCTCGGCAACCTGCCGCTTTACGTCTCTAAGGATGATGACTTCCGCGAGTACTATGAGAACTTGGGAAAATGGGATCAGTTTATTTTTGGCTGGGATGATTACACGAGACCTGATTTGGATACTGAGTGGAGCGGCACCTATGACCGAGCCGTTGATCTTCAGTATCCATGGGTTTCGCGAAATCGTGAAGCCTATCGTGTTATGCGCGGCGAATCAAACGATGCGTACAAAAGCCGTGATCGTTGGTTGTACGTGAACATTGGTCTGCGCTTGTTCAGTGTGATGCAAGTGGCTTACCTGCAGGGCCTGCTCGGTGGTGGCCCGGATGCTAATCTCGAAGTCGCTGGACATACGGTTGGTTTCAGCGCGGTTCCGATGGGAGTGCGCAGTGGTGCGGTCTCGGCATCGGTTTCTTTCTGATGATTTTGGTGATGAACATTAAACCCCTGGCCAACTTTTGGAGGCCCTCGTTGCTAATCGAGAAAAAGAATCAGATATCTATCGCTTTGATTGCGCCTGTCTTGCTTTTGTGCTTGCTGCCAAACCCTGCTCAGGCAGATGATAGCGTCGCATTGTCGGCGACGGGCACGGGCTTTTTGGAAACAGAGTTTGCCGTTTTGGGCGGCTCCAATTCGACACTATGGCAAAACGACGCTATCTCTTCGACGCCTCTATTTGCCCAGATTGGCGGCGAGAAAAGTGGTGGTGAATTTGGCACTTCAGCCACTGAAGAAGAGGAAAAGATCGATTCGGGTCCATCAAATACAGGCGACAAAGTGAAGGCCGGACTGTTCTCGGCGGTCTTGCCTGGTGCTGGACAATATTATAACGGTGACAAAGGCAAAGCCTATGTCATGGTTGGTATTGAGGCGGCGATTTGGACTGCCTACTTTGTTTTTGACCAACAAGGTGACAACAAGCGAGACGATTCGGAAGAATGGGCTGCCATCTACGCAGGCACGAGCGGTGACCACAACAACCGTTATTGGCAAGACGTCGGTCAATTCGCGAACAGTGAAGAATATAACGAATCGATTTTGCGCGAGGCACGAGCCCTGGGCGAGTCACCCAGTGGTTTGATCTCAGGGGGCGATCAATGGGAATGGGTGAACGTCGATCGTCGTATTGGGTACAGCAAGTTGCGCTCAGATGGTAATGCCGCCTATGATCGCCGCGATTTTATGATCCTTTTTGCAGTGGTTAACCGTGTGGTTTCAGTGGTTGATGCTGTCATTGGTGCCGGCAAAGATGATGGTTTGCTGGAAACCAAGGTATTGGGTATGAACCTTGAAATGGAAATGCTCCCATCGTTCACCAATCCCGGCGCACGGTGTGTGGTGTCGCGGAGTTTCTGATGAAAAAAATTACCATCATCGTTGGATTGTTGTTGTTTGGATTTGTCCTCGGTTGCGCGGCAACCGGTGACTATGAAGAACACAATGCCGCAGCCTCTTTGCCAACCGAAGGGCAAGCTGCTCCTCGTGCAGGCACTGCGGTTGTCGCTCTAGAATTTCTATACGCATTTGAGAACGAACAGGGTGCGATCTACTACCCTATTGAAGGCATCGGCGGTTGTGAATACAGCCCAGAAGGCACTTTGATATTCACAGATCAACTGCGTGGCAAAGTGTATGGGCTCGATGGTGGCACTCGCCGTTGGTACGAATTTGATGCGGCGCTATCGCGACCCTATCAGCCAATCGATGTGACGGTTGATGGGTTCAAGGTGCTCGTGCTCGATTCGGGTGCGGGTCGCATTACGCGTCACGATTTGAATGGCGCCTATCTCGATGTTTTGGTGGAAGTCCGCGAAGTCGATCCCGTTATTCAGACCAGCCCATCTGCCTTTGCCGTTGATCGCGATGGCCGCATGATCATCGCTGATTCTGCCCAACAGCAGATCCTCATGCTCGATACATTTCAAAACCTGAACATGCGCGTTGGGGATCCTGGCACAATGCCTGATCAGTTTGATGACCCAAGTGGTTTGGCTTACCTGCCCGATGGTAGTTTTATGGTTGCCGACCGTGGTAACCGGCGTCTGGCCAGATACGGCCGGCTAGGCTTTTTCGAAGGCATTGTTGATACGGATGGGGCAGGCAAAAACCCATTCCTAGCGCCCGGAGGAATGGACTCCGACAGATTTGGCAATCTGTTCGTGGCCGATTCTGGATTTGGAGTGGTGCATGTGTTGGGTCGCCGTCTGAACTATGAATTCACTTTTCGCGGCGAAACGGGTACCGACGGAGAGTTGTCAGCGCCCCTTGATGTGTCGGTAGGGCCCAATGATTTGCTGGCGGTGACCGATCGCGATCGCGCAGCCGTGTTGGTTTACCGGATAATATACGAATAGATGATCGCGCCCACGGGCAGAAAATATTCCGGCCTTCTCGCTGCCGTTCTCTGCACTGTTGGACTTCTTACTTGCGCAAATATTTCGCATGCCGCCGATGCACTCGCCGATTCCTCCACGACGAGTGAAGAACAAGAATTCCGCTTAGTCCCCAGTGGTCTGATTCCTCTACAGCTTGCACATAGCTATATCGACGCCGCCTCGGTTCGGATATTTGTTGATGGCAAACGTTGGCAGTCGGGGGTGGATTATCGGTTACGCGCGCGCAGTGGTTTGGTTATCCCCATGCGCAACTGGACGGGCGCAGACGCCGATTCCAATGGCGTTAAAAATCAACCAGCACTGGTGATGATTGATTACCAATTCTTGCCGGTACCGTTGACGCCGCGACGTGACCTGTGGCCAGTGTCTCCAGCGCCGGATATGGCAGGTGGCGGAACCAGCTCAAATGTTTTTGGCGCTTCTTCGAGTCCTCAAAGCTGGCGCACGGGTAACCTTCAGGTCAATGGTTCTAAAACAGTGCAGGTTTCGTCGGGCAGTCGCCGTGAACTGACCGTCGACCAGAATTTGCGACTAACCATTGTCGGCCAACTGACCCCTGATATTGCGGTGCGGGCTTTTCTCTCAGACGACAATCTGCCGGTGGTGCCTGAAGGCAATACCGAAGAATTG
>JBLIOK010000141.1:0-6932 GCA_047639735.1 Candidatus Krumholzibacteriia bacterium
CATTTGGTCGGCGACTAAGCCCATCGCCACCAAGTCCAAAACACTGCACAAGAAGTCGTCGGAGAGACACTTGGGGTCGGCCTTCTTTAAGGCCTGAGCAAATTTAAAGGCGACGGCGACGCCACACAATTCGTTGTTGGGATAGGTGGCCCCTTCACGACGTGGATTGACCAGGGCCGTGGCCAACGGACGCTCGTCGAAGATGTGATGATCAAGCACGATGACGTCGAGACCCAAATCGCGGGCCAAGGCAAGCTCGGCGTAGGCGCTCGTCCCGGTATCGACCGTGATCAAGAGAGTGACCCCATCGCCAGCCCATTCGCGCACTTTGCGCGCGGCTACCCCGTAACCATCTGTGGCGCGGTCTGGAATAAAGGCGGGTTCGGGCAAGACACCAGAGCCATCAACCCGCACGGCACTGATGGTTTCGAATAACAAGGAACTGCCGGTGATACCATCGACATCGAAGTCGCCGTGCACGGCAACCTTCTCTCCGTCGCGGGCTGCCTGAAACATCCGTTCGGTGGCCGCCTCCATCTCCAGGAGCAAAAAGGGATCATACAGCTGATCTAACGAAGGATAGAAATATTCTTCAAGTTCTTCGCTGCCGGTGATTCCACGGCCAGCCAAGATTTTGAGCAGGCAATCGGACACCTGAATATCTAAAGGAAAATCACGGCGGATTTGTGCTATCAATTCGTCCGAAACTTCGGCATCGGCTTGCCAAGGGCGGCTCGAGAGCAGACCCGAAGAACTCCGGCCGGTAGCTGGAGCGGTGCTGTTCTCAGATCCAGGAATGTCATTACTATCTACAATATCCACGTGATCACGCCTCTTCCGCTGTCAGGGATTCATGCGGTCAGACGTGAGAAGCCGGTCGTAAGCCGAGTTTTGTTGTCCCGATGGCACCACAAGTGGGCCACCGAAACGGCAGTCATGTATCTCCGACTGCCGTTGCCGACAGCCTCTAGCGACCTACCCGGGAGTCATAACGAGACGAGCAGTCTCATCCTCCACTATTTGGTCTTGCTCCAGGTGGGGTTTACCCTGCCACCATTGTCACCAATGGCGCGGTGAGCTCTTACCTCACCATTTCACCCTTACTCCGAAGTCCATAAATGGACCCGAAGCGGTATATTTTCTGTGGCACTTTCCGTGGGATTGCTCCCCCTGGCCGTTAACCAGCACCCTACTCTATGGAGCTCGGACTTTCCTCGAACCTCCCGAAACACAAGGTTTGGAAGGCACGCGTCTGCCTCCCCGACTTCTCACTCGAACATGATAAACCGATTAGCGTGGCTTGTCACAGGAATTTGCGTGCTAAGCTGCAATTACGTTGGAAAAGTTGGTGGGAAGGTTCTGAACTATTTGTGATCAAGAGCCCGATTAGCCAGGGCATCGGCGTGGGTATTTAAGGCGCGGCGAATATGATTGACGCGGAAATCCTCAAGGCCCTTGGATAGGAACATGACCTGTTGGTACAAAGGACGCAGATACGGACTCTTCACCCGGTAGGTGCCATGCAGTTGTTTGACGATCAATTCGCTATCCAGTTTCAACAAAACACGTTTCACGCCCCATCGCTGGCAATGCTCCAGGGCAGCAATAACAGCGCGGTATTCGGCCATGTTGTTCGTCGCTTTGCCGATAACTTCAGCGTGTTCCGCCACCTTCTCACCACCGATGAGGCCAAAGACCACCCCAATACCAGCGGGACCGGGATTTCCACGGCTCGCTCCGTCGGTGTGGATTTCCATGATGGCGTTCTTGCCTTTGGGGAGCGGGTTTTGCTTCAAATCAACGGCCGCGACCAGGTCGGGAATGTCTTGCTCGCTCTTTGGCGCTTTACTGCCCGACTTGGGTTTCTCTTTGCCCGAACTTTCGGCAATGACATTGCCAGCATCGTCAGTCAATTCCCGACGCCAAATGGACAACCGACGACGCAACTCGCGAACAGAAAGACCGCATTCCCGGGCGAGGGAGCGCAATTCGCCGCTGCGCTCCAAGGTCTTGAGCAATTCGCTGAGTGTTTCGGGGTCCGTAGGGGTCATCGCCATCGCTTTCGGTTCTCATAATTTCGTGAATCGAATCGTCTTCAACCAATCATACTCAACGCCACTGCTTATGCACTACAAATCGTGCGCAGCTCGCGCATTTGATCACGCCGCGACCTCGTTCGGCATCGACACCTTGCTGAGGTGGCAACTGACTAAAACAACCGCCACAGGCTCCCGACTCAATTCGGGCAACCGATTGATCACCATTCTTGCGCAATCGCATCACATGACGTTTGGTCGCTTCAGGCATCATGGACAGCAGGCGCTCTAGCTCTGATTCCAAGTGCGGCAGAACCGAATCAGCACGTTCGCTTTGTTGATCGAGCTTCGCGACCTCGCGCTTGCCCCGAACTGCTGAAGTCTCGCTATCCTCCGCATTTTCACGCCGGCGCGATTCGGCATCTTCAAGAGAAGAAAGCAGAGCCAAAGCCTCGTCTTCCATTTGAACCAGACGAAGCTCGAGTCCAATGATCTCGGTTTGCAAAGCCTTGAGTTGGCGCCCATCGCTCACCCCCACGACCTGATCTTTCTTCAAGGTCACCGACGCTTCGGCGGCTTTGATCGCCAATTCTTTGCTCTTCAGTCGCGCGCTGGCGCTATAGTCGCCCTTCACCGCTTCCGCCGCTTCCTCTTCGTACTCCGCCTGCAGATCTCTCAAGTCGCGAGTCCGAGATGTGCGGCGTTCCATGGCAAATTCTGCCCTGGCCATTTGTTCTTCAACGTCCGCAAACTCAACCAACAGATTCAGCAGAATTTTTTCGTCCAAGGATTTACCTATCGAGAGAGTCCTAGCAAGCTTAACACGCGCTAGCATAACACAAAACAAAAGGCGCCAAAGGCGCCTTTCATCAGTTCGCTCGAACTTAGATCTGCAAGGCACCGATCGCAAAGGTCTGCGGTCTTCACCTCGGTGGTCTTGCCAATCGGTCCAGTTTCTAGGACTTCCGTCGAAAATCGATGGTGGGCGATACTGGACTCGAACCAGTGACCTCTCGCGTGTGAGGCGAGCGCTCTAGCCAGCTGAGCTAAACGCCCAACACAATTTTCTAAGGCCGCCGAACCTGGGAAATCACCCGGAATTAGCGAAAATTCCTGATAAAGGATGTTATTGCTAACATCAAAGACCATGGTGGGCCCACCAGGACTTGAACCTGGGACCGACCGGTTATGAGCCGGTTGCTCTAACCAACTGAGCTATGGGCCCACGACCGGACGGGCAAGATAAGCACTCACCCCTTCACCGTCAAGCATCAAACCATCTCGCCGTAGCCCTTCAGTTTGCGGCTACGACTTGGGTGCCGAAGCTTGCGCAAAGCCTTGGCTTCGATCTGGCGGACGCGCTCGCGGGTCACCTTAAAGATGGTGCCCACCTCTTCTAAGGTGCGAGGCGTGCCGTCGCCGAGGCCAAATCGCAACCGAATGACCTTTTCCTCACGACGAGTCAACGTGCTCAAGACTCTCTGCATTTGGTCTTTGAGCATGCTGTGAGCCGCCAATTTTGCGGGAGATGGCGCAGAATCATCTTCGATAAAATCGCTAAGGTTGCTGTCCTCGTCTTCGCCAATGGGCCGGTCCAAACTGACCGGTTCCATGCTTGCCAGCAACACACCTTGAACCTTTTCAAGGGGCATCTCCAAAACGGCGGCCACTTCTTCGGGCTTGGGGTCGCGGCCGAGTTCTTGCAGAAGTTGACGATTAGCCCGATTGACTTTGTTGATCGCTTCGATCATGTGCACCGGCACCCGGATGGTGCGCGCCTGGTCGGCGATGGCGCGGGTGATGGCTTGGCGAATCCACCAAGTGGCGTAAGTCGAAAATTTATAGCCTTTGCGATAGTCAAATTTCTCCACCGCACGCATCAAACCACTGTTGCCCTCTTGGATCAGATCCAAAAATTCTAGGCCACGGTTTGTATAGCGTTTGGCAATGCTAATCACCAAGCGCACGTTGGCTTCGATCATTTCGCGTTGGGCCGTATCAACCTGCTGCTTGCCCATCACGATTGTGCTGCCAATTCGGTGCAGCTGCTCTCCGGTCAAACCGCTTTCGCGCTCGACATCCTGAATGCGCTTGCGCAAACTTTTGATGGAACGGTGAGCATCTTGCAGATCCTCTTTTTGCGCCTTTTTGGTTGTCCGCTTTTTGATGGCCGCGGTCATGTCGTCAAAGGCTGTGCCAACGCCCTCTTCAGTCACCGCAATATGCGCGTGCAGGTCGCTAACTTTGCTATGCACCAACATCAATTTATTGGCCAATTGCTCGACTTGATTTTGAGCCAGGCGCAACTCCATAAAACTGTCGAGGATCTTCTTTTCGCGCGCGACCACCATTTTTTCCAAAATCGCGATCCGCGCTTCTTGGCGGCAGGACTTCAGCTCGCGAGCAGCAGCTCGGCTCTCAACGTGCCATTCTTCAATCTTTTCAATGGTGCGCAGAATCCGCTTGCCCTCTTTTTTAGCCGAGAGGTGCACGTTCCAGGTGCTCGGGTCGTGCTGCACGACTTCATCGACATGGATGGATTCAGCGAGTAACTGGTTGGCTGTCTGGCGCAGTTCATTGAGGCTGTTGGTCGACCGGAGAGTGGCTTCGATGATGGCGATGCGGCCGTCTTCCATTCGGCGGGCCAGATTCACCTCGCCTTGGCGGGTCAGAAGCGGCACGCGCCCCATCTCGCGCAGATACATGCGCACCGGGTCATCGTATTTGACATTGGTGCGCGAAACTTTGCGCGCCGAGGCCACCTTCTTTTTCTGCTTCTTTTTAGTGCGAGCCATTTTCGCCTGGGCAGCTTCTTCGCTATCAAAATAATCTATTTTCAGTTCGCCCAATTTTTCGTAAACACGTTCGATGTAAGACACATCGACATCATCGCCTAACAAGTCGTTGACTTGCTCGTGCAAAATATAGCCACCACATTTGGTGGCTGTTTTGCGGATGTCATCGATGATACCGTCGAATTTTTTTGTATCTATGGCCACGATATTCTCCCGTTGGTCCTGCCCTCAGTCAAATCCCTCAGGACTTAACCGTCGGCTGATTGGGTTGTATCTGTCTGCTTTGCTAACTCATGGTGATCAGAAGCTACTTTGCGTCGCTTCCAATCAGCCTTGAGTCGGCCAAGGCAATCTCTCACAACACGTGCAAAGTCTACTGATTCTGGTCCCGGCTCTTTATGGGTCGGGTGGGAATCGTTATTCATCAATTGGCTCACAAAGCCTCGGTATATTCCGTCGCCCGCCTGATTCCAGCGGTCGACGATAAACTCCCGTGGCGAAACACCATTGTGATGCTCTTCCCATTCTTTCAATTCACTCGCCAAGATCGTGGATTCTGGTCGCCGTAGGGAAAAGTCGCCCCACTCTGCCAAGAATACCCTCGCCGCTTGGCCAGATTCATCTCTCAAAACATGTCCAAACATATCTAATTCTATGGACGCCACATTCACTTGAGCCATGAGGCGACGCACAGCCGGGGCGCCTTTTTTGCGCACGGGTCGCTCTGGTTGAGCCGGAACCGCAGTTGGGCTTGGCGCTGCTTTTTTAGCCGCGACTTGTCCTCGTGGCCGTGGTTGCGAGGCTGCCTCCTTGCGAACTTCTTCGCGCAACAACTCGCTGGTCAGCCCAAACACTTCGGCTGCTTCTTGCAAGACGTACTCGCGGCGCAGCGGATCTTTGATCCCAGCAATGGTGCCCAAGGCTTGGCGCAATGCCCGCTCGGATGATTCCCTGTCGCCGCCTTTACGATCTGCTAAAGACTTCAAGAACGGAATGTATCCGATGCCTTCCTTCAGCATCTGCTGCATAGCTTCCACGCCGTCTTCGATGACCACGTCCGCCGGATCCTTGCCCTTCGGCAAGCGCACGATTTTTGGCTC
This sequence comes from Candidatus Krumholzibacteriia bacterium, assembly GCA_047639735.1. Classification (GTDB taxonomy): domain Bacteria; phylum Krumholzibacteriota; class Krumholzibacteriia; order LZORAL124-64-63; family LZORAL124-64-63; genus JAGRNP01. Next base: position 5,932 of record JBLIOK010000141.1, read on the forward strand.
GAGGCCAACCTTGAGCGCCATGTCAGCCGAACGCACTGCCGCCTTAAGGCCGGCTTTGTCGCCATCAAAAACCAGATTTACTCCGTGAGCCCCTCGTTTGATCAGGGCCGCTTGGTCACTGGTGAAGGCCGTGCCGCAAGTGGCGACCACGTTAGTGATGCCAACTTGAGCCAAAGCGAGCAAATCAAGGTAGCCTTCCACGAGAATGGCCGTCTTCTCGCGAGCGATGGCCATGCGAGAAGCGTCAAAGCCATAAAGCAGCTTCCCTTTGGTAAAATAGGGACTATCTGCTGAGTTCAAATATTTTGGTTCGCCCTGGCCGATCACGCGTCCTCCAAATCCAGCCACCTGTCGCGAAATATTCTTGATGGGGAATATAATCCGCTGGCGGAAATAGGCAAATGGAGCCCCTCCACGGTCGCTAGCGCGGAGCAAGTCGGCAGCGACGGCCAACTCCCGGTCCACGCCCGCCTTCTCCAAGCCGCGGCTCAACACTTCGCTGCCACCAGGGGCCCAGCCCACATCAAAATCGCGCATCACTTTTTCGGTAAATCCCCGATCGAGCAAGTAGGCGCGGGCTTGGCTGCCCATTTGGTCATCCCAAAACGCCTCTTTAAAAACATTCAGGCCCGCTTCATTAGCGCGATGAAAGGCGCGGCGCTCTCCTTCGGACTCGTCGTCGCGCAACCATGCGCTGAGATCTATATCCAATGGTCGGGCTAGGATCTCAACGGCTTCGGGAAAGGTTACGCCCTCGGATTCCATGGTGAATGAAATCACGTCGCCACCGGTGCCACAGCCGAAACAGTGGTAACGTTGGCGGCTGGGAGTGACAATAAAACTGGGGGTTTTTTCAGCGTGGAATGGGCAAAGACCTTTGTAAACAGAACCTGCGGCTTTCAAGCTCACATGTTGGCGCACCACTTCAAAGATGTCGGTCTCATCTTTTACTCGAGCGATAATGTCTGGCGAAAAAGCTGGTGCCATACGTCGTGGTGCCC
>JBLIOK010000142.1:0-6895 GCA_047639735.1 Candidatus Krumholzibacteriia bacterium
GCCTCTGTTCAGCCGGCGGCTGCCTTGACTGCGTCGGCGCCCGAATCTTTCCTGTCCGACTCAGGCACGTCGCCAATGGGTCCTGACCCCGATCTGATCGTCGCTGAAGTGCTGGCCAAGCCGGTACCGTTAGTGATTGAGGTCGATCGCGACGGAAAAACATGGTTGCTGAAATCAGAAGGCCGAAATATAGCACTCACCTTGGAAAGCCTGCGCCGCCTCCGTCAGGTACCGGGCACCAGTGCTTTACGGTTACGAGCAGTGCTGCCAGCCGCTCCGGTGCAAAAGAAACGATTCTTTAACCGCGGCTAAATTGTTAAATAATTGTCACCAAAAATTTGATGGTCGTCTCTGTCGACAAGGTCACTTCAACCCGTGACCGATTTCATGAGCGTATTCAGTTGGAGAGTTTCTTATGATTGCAGATTCTTGCCTTAAATTCGGTCTCTACGCGATCGTCGTTGTACTTTTGGGCATGGGACTCTTGGGACCGCTTGATTCGGATGCAGCTGAGTCAGACTCGAATGCGTCGGGAACCCGATTTGGTGGTCCGGATGCTGTGGACAACCTCATCGAAGAAGACAGCAGTGATAAGGGCGTGGCAATTGATAAGCGTCTTGTGCAGGGGTGGTTCGATTGGAAGGCTGGCATTCAAGAAGATCATGGCCTGTCGCTAGGCATGGATTACAGCAGTTTTTTTGTGAGAGCGAGTGAAACCGGACTCAGTTCAGAAGATGCGGCGTCCGGTGGAATGTTTCGATTTTTTGGATCTTGGGATCTGCTCGGGCGCGGAAGCGCCAATGCTGGCGGCCTGGTTTGGAAAATAGAAAACCGTCACACGTATACGTCGATCGCGCCGGCCGATGTCGAATTTGATCAGGGTGGCATTGGCATCAACGAGCCGGTGTTTAGCGACCAGGGCGGACGCGTGACCAACTTGTATTGGCGGCAGCGGCTCAAAGGCGGAAGCATCACTCTTGTCGGTGGCTTTTTGGACGCAACAGATTATCTCGATGTCTTTGCCTTGGCCAGTCCCTGGACGGGGTTTCTCAACTTTGCCTTTATGACGGGCACCACCACCGCGTTCTTGCCCAATGATGCCACTTTGGGAATTGTGGCCAGCGGGATGCTCGGCGAAAGTATTTATGCCATCGCTGGAGTAACCAACGCGTACTCAGACCCGAAGGTCCCGTTTCGCGGATTTGATTTGGTCGGTGAGGGCGAGTTCTTCAAGAGTATTGAGATCGGTTGGACGCCCTCTCAGGACCGCATTTATTTTGACAATGCCCATGTCACCTATTGGCATGTTGATGCCAGCAGTTTGGCGGGAACGCCAGGCGGTTGGGGCGTGAACCTGCAATATGTTCGTTATTTGAACCAGAACTGGATGCCATTCTTCCGCGCTGGATACGCCGACGAAGGTGGAAGTTTGATGGAGCAATCTATCAGCACTGGATTCGGATACCAAGGCACAGGATCGGCATCGCTGCTGGGGGTCGCGTTCAATTGGGGCAAGCCCAACGAAAGCAGCTTTGGCTCGGGGCTAAACGACCAATACACCTGTGAAGTCTTCTATCGGTTTCAGTTGACTCAACAATTGGCCATCACACCGGATGTGCAGATGTTGCTCGATCCGCCGAACAATGCGGACCACTCGAGTATCTGGATGGTAGGCATACGGGCCCGCTTGGCCTTGTAGCATCAACTGACCTATGGAATGACCGCAGTGTGGCCGTAGAAACCCTTGCACCAATCTGGAGTGCCGGTCATACTCGGCGCAATTGCATTGAATGAGAGTGACGTGGGGGCGCCACAACGAAGGGCATCAAGTCGTGAACGTGACCGAAAGCATAGAGATTGCGGCGCCAATAGAACAGGTGTGGGCAGTCATAGCGGACATTGAAAACTGTGCTCAGCATATCTCTGGCATCACCGCGGTGAAAGTCTTGAACAAACCAGTTGATGGTCTAGTCGGCCTCAAGTGGCAAGAAACACGATTGATGTTTGGAAAAGAAGCCACTGAAGTGATGTGGATAGTTGAAGCCACGCCAAATGAACATTACCTCACAAATTCTGCAAGCCACGGTTCGCTCTACTCATCACGCCTCTCGGTGCAATCGCAAGATGACAAAACAATTCTAACGATGACGTTCAAAGGCGAAGCGCAAACATTCGGCGCAAAAATCATGTCCGGTGCAATGGGCGTGTTTATGAAAGGCACGATGCAGAAGTGCGTGCGAAAGGATCTCGAAGACATAAAGAGGAATATCGAAGGTTGATCATGAAGAATTTTCGCTTTGCGCTCGTAGTCGCTCTGCTCAAGGTAATTCTTGTTGGTGAGGTCTATGTTTTTGACGGAGTTCGTAACGGCTTCATGTTCAGTCACGGCGGTGGAGTAGGGAGGGGTGAATTGAATATTTCTGGAGTACGAGTTAGTAGGGAATGGGACGATTGAAGCAATTCCCAACGCCGCCAAATTGGGCAATATTTCAGACGGCAAGTTAACGACCTCAAATGTTTCGTTGTCGATCAACTGGTTTGCCTCTAGCTACGAAGGGGAGTCCTTTGGCGAAGCCTCAACCATATCTATTGTGTATAGGGCACCGTGGCGCCATGGGGCACGAGCCTGAAAACACGTTGCGATCCGTAGTGAAAGCGATGGCCTTAGGAGCCCCATGCGTTGAAATTGATGTGCATTTGGTTGGACAGCAGGTTGTGGTTATTCATGATAGCCAACTCGAGCGGACAACCAATGGCCACGGACTGCTAACCGATCATTCTTACCTTGAGTTGCGCACTCTTGACGCAGGCTGTGGTGAAAAAATCCCGACCTTGAGCGAAGTCTGTGCCGCTGTGCACCCGAGCACCTGCCTGAACATTGAACTCAAAGGGCCGGGTACAGCGGCTCCCGTTGCTGCGCAGATCGAGCTTCTGATTCGGTCCGGCTGGCGGTATGAAGCTTTATTAGTATCATCATTTGATCACAATGAGCTTGCTGCAATCAGGCGATTGAATGAGCACATATTAGTGGGTGTTCTCTTGGATCATCAAGCTGACACAATGCGTCAACAATGCGATCATCTCGCAGCGTATTCAGTCCATGCCAGATTCCAGGAGATAGATGCGGCGTTCGTGAAGTATTGGCACGAACGGGGACAAAAAATCTTTGCCTACACCGTCAATGATGCGGACGACCTAGGGCGTATGCACGAGCTAGGCGTTGATGGTGTGTTTACAAACTTTCCTGAAAAAGTTGTCGAGAATTATGACCAGGGCCCCTCAGTGACAAGCTGGATTGAGCGAACGAGCGTGTAGTAGGTTTTGTCAGGCGAGTTGATCAGATAATTTGAACCTGAGAGGGGATGGGTTTATCAATAAGTCACTGCTCAAGAAGATCATCCGTTTGCGTTTTTCTTTAACCCCAAGTAAGCGCGCTGTGGCGCTAGCTCGATCTGAAATGGAGACGACGTTGGCTGTCATAGAGGATGTGGGAGTGGAGGCTGCTTCCAAGTGCTGCTTGGTGCCGCCAATGCTTGGTGTCGACGATGACATGCGAGAATGGTCGCTCTTACAAATCCTGGAGCACAATACTATCGTCCACCGACAGATGCGCAAAGTGATTGAGGCCTTGGCCAAAGGGCGCGAGTTTCGTTCCACCTTCAACGCCAAAACTGACACAATACCGTCCTCGAACCCAGGTCCCGAGGAAATTGATGCGTTTCGCATTTCGGTCGATGAATTTCTGGGATCGGCACTCTCAATAGCCAATCTTCGCGGTACGGCAAAAATCGCCCATCCTGTAATGGGGCCGTTATCGGCTCACGGCTGGTTGTGCATGTTTGGACTGCATTTGAGTTTGCACCGTAAGCAGGCTGAAAAAGTGGGTTTGCTGTTGGTGAAGTGAAGGTGAGTAGACGGCATCGGGATTCAGGACACAATAATTTTAACTGCCCTCAAAAAAATGTCGTTATTCGCTGCAAAAACCAAAACGTTGAAATTGTCCCAATCGCATATGGTGGGACAGTGCGTGCCCACGAAGGTGCGGCGATGTTTTGCCGGCGAAAAATCCAACTGGAGCCACCAATCAAGAGAAGCACCGCGGCCACAAAAGCCAGTTGCCCAAGTTCCACTCCAACGTTAAACAGCAAGAGCGCCAGAGGGATTGATTTTACCGGCAACCCAAGTTCTGACAATGCCCCGGCGAAGCCAAATCCATGCAGTAAGCCAAACGAAAACGCCACCACCCAGGGAAACCGTTCCGTCAAGCCGACCTTGCCCATCTGGCTATGGCGAATTTCCGCGGCCACAAATACTATGCTCAGAGCGATTGTCGCCTCGACTGGTGGTCCGTCCAAGGTCCACAAGCCCAGGGTCGCTACAGCTAACGTGATGGAATGCGCAATCGTAAACGCGGTTATCGTCGCAAAAATTCGATAAGAACCGCGCACCAGTAAGAGGAGAGCCAATACAAAGAGAAGGTGATCCAAACCCGATAAAATGTGTTCGAAGCCCAGCGACATATAGGTGCGGATCACTTCGTTCTTGTTGGGTTCTTTGGGCACTTGAAAGCCAGCACTATTTGGCGTCAGGCGCCGCGTTGCATTGCGCCCATCTGCGTGATCATAGCGCACCAATACGTCGGTTGATGTGTTATCGAGGCCCTCGATGGTGATCATGCCTCCTTCCAAGCCGCCGGGGCAGGCCACCGTCCATCGGGCTATATAGGCCGACCCATCCCAGACTAATTGCTCTGGGTGCCGAGGGGTGCAATTTTCGGGTAGGATGGCAACAATGGGCATCGGTTGGCCCTTGATTGCTGGGACTTTCCAGGTGACAGTATATTCATCCGGTGCCGCTAAGCGCAGTTCAAGGTAGCCCGGTTGCAGCTCGTGGGCCTGAGCAGGCATCGCATAAGTTGCTAGAATGCAGATGATAAAATATAAGCGTATCATGGCTCTTCGGGATCGCTATCCCGGCCAAACACCTCAATCGTAAAATTTTGTTCACGTGCGATGTAGTCAAGCTCTTGCAATTCCTTGGCTTTGTTGGCTTGCCAGTCTCGCAAGACGCGGCCTCGAATATTGTCCAGTTTAGGCGTTGTGCCATCATCGTAGGCCAAAAGGCGCACCATGTGTACGCCGTAAGGCGACGTGACAGGACCAAACCATTCTCCAATGGGGAAACCCTCGAGTTGCGCCGTGAAGCCGTCACCGAAAGTGCTGTCGATAGCACGCGTTGAAGAGAGTCCCAGTTCAGCAGGCAACATGGATCGTTTCCCTACCGAATTTTGTGAACCCGTGCGCAGCAGTTGCAGTGATTTGCCCGCCAAATCGTCTGATACATTTTGCCCGAGATATATTTGCTCAAATGCGTGGCGGGAAAAACCGCCGTATCTTTTGAGATTGGCGTCGAGGAAGAATTGCAGTTCAGCATCGGTGGCATCGAGCACCTGAGCGCCAACGTCGGTCAAAAATTCAATTTTTTGGCGCATCCGTTGTCGCACAACCGCGTCGTTATTGTCCAAGCCCAAGGCTAGCGCCTCGCGATAATAGACTTCTTCACGGATGTGCTCATCGATCACTTTGTCGAGTTCAGCGGCCGTTGGTTCGTGATTCCATACCGATTGAAATTGTAGAGAAAGACGCTCAATTTGTTGCGCCGTAATGACGATCGTATTGCTCGGTGTTTCTTTGGGGCCTGTCTGTGACGTATAGATCAGAAAAATGAGGCCGCCAGCAAGAAAAAAATGGAGCAGCGGCTCCCGAAGGAGCCGCTGTAATGTTCCCATCATAGGTTCTTGTCCCGACTATGGTTGGGGGTCATACCAAATGGGGGATGAATAGGCACGTTCTTGGGTCGAAACCGGAGCGCCTTCTGGCAAGTCAACGCCAAAGCGGAAGGCATCGTAGGTCGACCAACGCGGAGTTGGGATTTCAAGCACACGTGCGTAGTAAAATGCCTTTTCCGCCACGTCAAAATTAGGATCGGTCCAGACGACGCCCAAATCTCCCGCGCCAATGGTGTTGGTCCAGTTAGCGCTGGATTCATCGACTGTGTTACCGACTGCGGGCAGTTTGCCCTTGTTGTCGATCTCGCGGTCGCCAGACCAGGCAACATCATAGACCCTCTCATGGGTATTGCCTTCAGTATCCAGCCAGCCTTTGACGATCTGAATACGATCCAGATTCGCGCCAATGGGGTCACGCAAGGCATAGACCATGAAGGTCGGTGCGCCGGCGCCTTCGGGCCGGTCACGCATGTCGCCGCCCATGGGTGATCCTTTTTTGTATCCGACAACTGCGGGCATCCGTGAATTCAAATCTTCATCAGTAAAGTCCCAGGCACCAAACAAGCGCAAGCTCATGCGCGGACCGGTTGTCCCATAGACTTCTTTGCGTTGCATGGCGTCAAAAATTGATTCACGGGTGTTTTCTGTTGCCCAAACGGCAGCCAAACCAGAAGCAACCATTTGCCAACCGACGATGCTCCCGTTCGCGGTTTTCATGAACGGATGGCTCATGCGAGCGGCATTGGGTTCGTAGCCCGTGTGTTTCCCAAAGAAGTTTTCTTCTTCGGCCGTGGCCAAAGATGTGTGGCTATCGGTAGCTCCGATCATGCCAAACTTGTAAGGGTTTGTGCCACGCTTCTCCTCAATCTTGAGTCCATTCTTTAACGCTTCACGGGCATATTCGCCAGCTAACATGTCGTCGGTCTTGGCCTCTGAAACATCTAAATTGCCAATGTCCCAAGTTTCGTAATCGGCAAATTCATCGTCAGGGGAGAGGAATGGATGCGCTTCGCCATCACCTTTTATCTGAGTCACTTCGTACAGTGGTTCCCACTTGTTGCGTTCTGTCAGATAGGTGTCGTCTAACTTTTTACCATTCCACTGCTT
>JBLIOK010000143.1:0-6796 GCA_047639735.1 Candidatus Krumholzibacteriia bacterium
ATGTTGCGCAAGGTGATGATCCTCAACCCGGGTGATACGCCGTACCTCGAGGACGAGCAAGTCAACAAGCAGGATGTGGAAGAGGCCAATCGCAATATCATGCGCAAGAACATGCATTTGCGGGCAGCCGGCGAGCCTGAACTCGAGCCAGCGACATTCGAACCGTTGCTGCTCGGTATCACCAAGGCGAGTTTGACCACCGATAGCTTCATCAGTGCGGCTTCCTTCCAGGAAACCACGCGTGTTCTCACCGATGCTGCCACTCGCAGCAAGCGTGATGAACTTCGCAGCCTGAAGGAGAACGTGATCATGGGTCACCTCATCTCCGCTGGTACAGGACTCAACGAGTTCAAAAACCTGGCCGTTGAAGAGCCTGCAGAAGAAGACGACCGCATCATTTCCGGTATCCACGAGCACGAGCTAGCGGCTGTGGCTGCTGCTGCGCTGGCGGCGGAGATGGAAGCGGAAGCAGAAGCAGCGGGCGGGGAATAGATCCCTACCGTTGGTGGAAGAGTTGGAAACCCGTGATCCGAAGGCAGAAATGTCCCAGATCACGGGTTTTCTCTTTAATTTAGGCTTTTACACCCCTGCCTATTGACCAAAGATCAAAAATAAGCGATAATTATAAAAGTTACGAAGCTCTCTCCCGACGCCTATCCCTGAGGCGCGAGTCCAGCCGTTCGCCCGGCATTGAGGAATCAATTCATGAAAAGGCTCGTTTTCACGATTGCCCTTTTGGCGGTCGCAACCGCCTCGTTTGTGTTTCACATCAGTCAATCACCGCAAAACTTGATCGATGAGCGCACTGAAAGCGCTTTCTACCAAGATCGCAGAGCCGATTTGGAAAACGCGTTGGCTCACGCTACGCCAGGTTCCGGCGGTGCCTTCAAGTTGCAGTCAAAATTGACCAAGCTAGAAAACTGGCGCCAAGGGCAGCCCACCATGGGACACCCCGAAGAATTCGCGCGGATCTTAAACGAAATTAAGATCCCTGAAGACCAGACGCACCACAGCTATCGACCTGGCTATCGTACTCATGAGACTAAGCGCGCTCGGCAAGACATGCCCATGCAAACCAAGGCGCTGACCTGGACGAATCGCGGACCTGGGAACGTGCCTGGTCGAGCTCGGGTCATTGTGGTTGATCCAGACGACACTTCTGGAGATACCTGGTTTGTCGCAACAGTTGGTGGCGGTGTTTGGCATACAGCCGATGCGGGTGCTAACTGGACGCCGATGATGGACGACCAACCGCTGATGTCGACCCAGTCGTTGGCCATGGCCGCGTCCAATACAAATGTGCTTTACGCCGGAACTGGCGAAAGCTATTTCAATATCGACACGATGAATGGCAACGGAATCTTGAAGTCTGTGGACAAAGGTGCTACCTGGACCCATCTGGCCAGCACTATTGACGACCCAAGATTTAACAACGTATCGCGGATCATTGTTTCCCCAGTCGATCCAGATATTGTGATCGTCTCGACCACCGTCGGGCGTTTCAAGTCTTCGCTTTTCCCAGCGACCTACATCTTCCGTTCGGTTGATGGCGGTGTCAGTTGGACCGAGGCTTATTCAGCGGTCAATACCGGTGGATTTGGTGGGCCACGTATCACGCAAGTGATTGCTGACCCAACGGACTTTAGTATTCAATACGCGACTTCATACGGTACGGGTGTTCTTAAGAGTACCGACGGCGGTCAAAATTGGGCCTACACGAACACCGGCATCACCGATTTCTCAGGTCGTTTTGAATTGGCGATTTCGCCGGTAGATACCGACTACCTCTACATCTCTGCTCAAGGCTCTGCGTCTTCGGAGCTTTGGGTTTCGACCGATGCTGGCGCCAACTGGGCGTCCATGAGCAACACCAGTGGTGAAGACACCTGGCTAGGCGGGCAGGGCTGGTACGACAATACCATCATTTGTCATCCTACTAATGTGCGGGTGGTTTACGTTGGCGGACCACAACTCTACCAATTGTCACTCAATGCAGGTTTGACGTCCTATTCGGCTTCGCCTTTGGCGAGCTACGGCTTCCCTCATCCTGATCACCACTATTTGCAAATTGTGCAACCACAAGGTGGCACCTGGTACCTGCTGGGTACTAACGATGGTGGCATGATGCGCGGCGCCACTGGCGTTTCGGGCATCAGCATTCCGGCTCAGGGAATGATCACTAGCCAGTTCTACGGTGTCGACAAACGCCCAGGGGCCAGTGCTTACATCGGTGGCATGCAGGACAACGGCACTTGGCAATCGGGAGATGATCCCGCTCCTTTAGACGCGTGGGATTTCCGCATCGGTGGCGATGGCTACGAAACCTCGTGGCACTTTGATGACCCCAGCAAACTTATGGGTGGTTATCAATACAACGGACTGCAACGTTCGGTCGATGGCGGCTTGACCTGGAGTTCAGCCACCACAGGTATGTCTGATACTGGCAGCGGCAACGCGCCTTTCATTACGAAAATTGGCAAGAGTTGGAAGCGACCTGACCACGTGTTCTGTGTGGGCGCGTCGGGTGTCTGGCGTTCGACTAATCACGGTGCAAGTTGGGCTTTATCCACTTTGAACGGTGGCACTTGGGGCTCCTTGTCTTCGATCGTCGATGTGCGAGTTTCCAACGCCGACCCAGACGTCGTTTGGGCTGGCGCCCGCATGGGAGCCTCTGGCGATATCTTCTATTCGACTGATGGCGGGTTGACCTTCGATCCGGCCATCGACTATGGCTTGGTGACGATGGGTTCAATTTCCGGTATGGCCACCGACCCGTTTGATGCCGCTACTGCTTATATACTGTTCTCATTTGCCGAGCGTCCTAAGATTTTGAAGACTGAAAATTATGGCACCACCTGGACCGACATTTCTGGCTTTGGTGCCGGTTCAACCAGCACCAACGGCTTTCCTGATGTGGCTGTTTATGATCTGATGGTTTGGCCAAACGATCCGAGCCGCATTTGGGTTGGTTCTGAAATTGGTTTGATCGAGTCACTCGATGGTGGCGCAACCTGGGCCTTGGCCAACAACGGTTTGCCCTCGGTCGGCATTTGGTTCCTCAAAGCGGTGGAAGACGAGGTCATCGTCGGTACCCATGGCCGGGGCATCTGGACCACAACGGCAGCCGAATTGCTGGATGGACAAGTGTTCAATCCTCTCTTTGAAGCGATGGCTCAGGTTCCCGGTGGGGATCTGGATATGACCTTCAACTTGCGTTCGGACTACGACTCCACCCAAGTCTGGGTTGATGGTAGTATCTACGAAACCGTGGCGGCCAACACACCTCTGCAATTGTACAACTCAATGGTTACGGTGGTGGCGTCGGGCACAGTATCGGCATTTGCGCGGGCCTTCAAAGATGGCTCGACATACGATTCGGTGACGAAGACGGTCAACGTGATCGCGATGTCGGAACCTGTCTTTGCTTACGTCAACGATTTGAACGACGGTGGAGACTTGCCCTTTGAGCAGAATGGATTCAATTGGCTGGTTGAAAGCGGCTTCAGCAATGCTGCTATGCACACGCCACACTTTTATCCTGACAATGCGAATTATAGCCTGATCCTTCAGGTGCCAATCAGAATCGCTCAAATCACCACGCTGACTTTTGATGAAGTGGCTATTATTGAATCCGGTGAACCGGGCTCCGTATATGGCGACAGCGATTTTTGGGATTATGCGGTTGTAGAAGGCACCACTGACGGCGTCAACTGGATTCCGGTTGCCGACGGTTGGGATGCTCGCGACGACGCGGCGTGGCTGAATGCTTACAACGGTTTCCAAAATGGCAACTCTGGAATGTATGCCAATCGCTTTATCCAATTGAGCGACACCTTCAATACTGGAGATGTCGTGCTCTTGCGCTGGCGCTTTAGCTCTGACGCTGCAGCGACTGCCTGGGGCTGGGCTATCGACAACATCGTCGTGACCCCTAGTGGCGTCTCGGCAGTTGAAGACACGCCGCGCCTGACGGCTTTGGGTCAAAACTACCCGAACCCGTTTAACCCTTCGACCAATATCAGCTACAACATTGCTAGCGATGGTCGGGTTGGGTTGCAAATCTACGATGCTCGTGGACGGTTGGTCCGCACCTTGATAGATGGCCATCAAGTTGCTGGTCCGCATGTCGCGATCTGGGACGGGCGCGATGGTGAAGGCCGTGGAGTCTCATCCGGCGTGTATATGTATCGCCTCACGGAAGGCGAAACCGTGCAGCAGCGAAAAATGACACTGGTCAAATAAACGATTATTTGATTCAGTAGGTGTTAAGGCCGTCAAGCTATCAGGGCTTGACGGCCTTTCTTTTGAACAAAAGGTGCCATACCTATGAAGCGACTGAGAATGATGACGTTCGTTTGGGCATTGCTGGTTGCTGCCTGTTGTGGGGCAGAACCGCAATTGACTTACTTGGCCAATAACCTTGATGCCGACGAGTTGACCGAGCTGCAGACGATTGCGCCGAACGTGACTTTTTTGGTTGGCCTGTCGCCCGAGGAAGCACTGTCACGGGCGGGAGAAATTGATGCCGCAGACGCCCATGTGGTGGATGAATCGTTGATCGCAGCAGCGCCAAACTTGCGTTGGGTTCAGGCCTGGAGCGCCGGCGTTGATCGGTATCTGGAAATGGATGGCTTGCGAGAAAATGAACGCATCGTCTTGACCAACATGCAAGGGGTGCACGGGCCAGCGATTGCCGAACATGTTTTTGCGACACTTCTTTCTTTGACCCGACAATTGCCGGCTCTGGCCGCCGCTCAACGCGCGGGAACTTGGGATCGAAAAACAGCTGCCGGCGCCACGACTTTGGCGGGCCGCACCATGTTTGTGGTGGGTATGGGAGGAATTGGTTCGCAGATTGCCAGCCGCGCTCATGCTTTTGATATGCGAGTCCTGGCGACCGTGCGCAAGCCTGACGAACTCGACCGTCCCGACTATGTCGATGAGTTGGGCGGAGCTGCCGACCTCGACCGTTTTTTGGCCGCAGCCGACGTGGTGGTGATCGCCTTGCCGTTGACCGCTGAGACCAACGGATTGATTGGCGAGCGCGAATTGGCGTTGATGCCAGAAGGTTCTTGGCTGGTGAATATCGGGCGCGGGCCAATCGTCCAGACCGACGCTTTGGTCGCTTCATTGCAATCTGGTCATCTGGCGGGCGCGGCCTTGGACGTGGTGGACCCGGAACCATTGCCCACCGAAAGCCCACTTTGGCAAATGGAAAATGTGATCATCACACCGCACGTAGCCAGTCGGTCAGCCTTAACAGGGGAACGTCGTTGGAAGATCATCAAAGAAAATCTGCGCAGGTTCAGCGCCGGCGAAGACCTGGTTAACGTGGTGGACAAGCAGTCGGGCTATTGAAAATCTCGATCGCACGGCCCAGCCTTCAGGCCACTATTCTGCACGGTTGAATTTGAATATGATTTCAATCAGAATTTGCAAAGACAGAGCCGCGCCAAACGTGCAGACGATCGCGGCGCCGGTTGGCAAGTCTATCCAAAAGCTGAGCGCAGCTCCGGTAATGACGGCAGCGATTCCGATAAACAGCGTATAGAGAAATTGGCGTCGACCGTTTCGAAAAAGTCTCATGCCCATGACCGTCGGCACGATCAACAAACAAAAGACCAGCAAAACACCCGCCACTTGAACACTCGACGTGACGACCGAACCCAGGATCAGATAAAAAACAAAGTCCCATTTGCCGATGGACAAACCCTGCTCACGAGCGGCTTCGGGGTCATTGGAAACGAGCAACAACGGCTTACGCTTCCAAAAGAGAAAGAGACCAATCGCAGCGTAGAGCAACCCGGTTTTGAGCACCGTGGGCCAGGTGACCCACAAGAGGGCGCCCACCAGCAGGTGCCGTATTTCTTCGCCGCCATGGGGCACTTGGGTCAGCACCAGAATCATCGCCGCACTCGAGACAGCGTAGATGATTCCGATATAGGCCTCTTGCGGGATAGCGGTCGATTTTTTTGATCGCGTAAAACTGATCAACGCCGCGCCCAGAAATGTGCTGACCAAAGTGATCAACCACGTCTCCAGGGTGCCAATGCTGCTTCCCAGCAGCAGCGCAACCGCAACTCCAAAGGCTGCGATTTGCGCCAAGGCAATGTCGACAAAAATCACCCCACGTTTCACAACATGATGGCCGAGATGCGAATGCATGGTCACCAAAATTAGCGCCATCACAATCGGCGCGGCCATCATGGTTGCGAACTCTTGCATATTATTGCTCCTTCGTGGCCGCTGCGGCTAAGCGGTGACATATCGTTTCCAGCAAAGCTAAATAGTCGTCGGAATTTTCTGACGCGCCAACTTGAGCCGGCAATACTGCCAACGCCCCATTGGCTCGTTGAGCAACTTCTTCGGAGATATGATGGTGGTCCCAAGTTGCGGTCACGATGATCAACTGTGGCAAGTCTTTGGTGCGATCGATCAGTCGTTGAACATGGCGAGGCGAAGGGGAGATACCCGCTCGGTGTTCAATTTCACCGACGACTTGCAGTTGCAAAAAGTCGACCAGATAAGCCCAACTGGTATGATAGAGAATAATCGGAATGGATTGCGTATGCGCCGTGACCTCGCGCCACTGCTCAACTTTTTTGTGGATCTGATCCACATACTGACGAGCGCGAGTCGTGTACTCTTCTGCATGTTCAGGATCGATTGCCCCGAAACGTGACGACAAATGCTCGACCACCTCGATCATTCGCAAAGGGTCGAGTCCGTAGTGGGGGTTTCCCATGGGGTGCACATCGCCGTCGCCGCGATTCAGTTCTATCGTTGGCACATCAAG
>JBLIOK010000144.1:0-6777 GCA_047639735.1 Candidatus Krumholzibacteriia bacterium
TCCGGCTCGGGATTCGACGGGTGCGCAATGTGGCACTGCTGATGGGCATGCACGATATGTCACCCACCCGTGAAATTGAATCCGGTATCAATATGGCCGAATACTGGAAACATTGTTTGGCGGTGGCCAGTTGCGCGCAAGGACTAGCTTGGCAGCGTGGCCTAGAGACCCACGAAGATGCATGGATGGTGGGGATCCTACACCGAATTGGCGTTACCTCAGCCATCGAGAGCACGGGCCGCGCCTATCTCGACGTGGCTTCGCTTGCTCGCGAACAAAAAGTTTCTCTGGCTACAGCTGAGATGCAAGTGCTCGAATTTCATCACGGTGAATTTGGCTCGCGAATTTTGAAAGAATGGAAACTGCCGCGTATTTTCTCCGAGGTCGTGGAATTCTATACCGAAGACTTTGACAAGTCAGAAGTCTCTCCCGAAGCAGCCGGTTTGATCACTGTTTTGCGCGACGCCATCGCTATCGTGCGCACCATCGGGTTTGGCGAGTGCGGTGACCATGACCCCCTCTCTGACATAAATGACTTAGCAAATCGACTCGGCTTACCTGCTCAAGCGCTCGAAGCCCTCGGCGCCAAAGTTGACCGTGAGGTCAACGAGATGTCAGGATTGATTGGGCTATCCATGCCTGAGAATGTTTTCACCAACGCTATTCGAGACACCCAGTTGCAGGTCGCGCGCATGGCGCTCGAAGGTTTTGACGACGCCATGGTGCGCGAAGACCTTGAAGAACAGATGTCGATTGCGCGCGTTATTCAGCAGCGTATTCTCCCCCAAGCAACCCCCACACACGCCGGTCTTGAAATCGCGGCCGCAAACTTTCCCAGCAAAGCTGTGAGCGGTGACACCTACGATTTCATCACCCTCAAAGGCGGCGCTTGCGGACTCGTAATCGCTGACGTCTCCGGCAAGGGAATGCCGGCGGCATTGTTGGCCAGCACACTGCAAGCCAGCATGCGAGCCTTGGCCAGTGTCTTTAGCGACCCAGGCGAATTACTCACTGCCGCCAACGGCGCTCTTTTTGAAAGTTCGGACCCAGAACGATTCGCCACACTTTTTCTGGCTGTGTTTTCAGAGGACGGAACGAACTTCCGGTACGCAAGTGCCGGCCACAACCCGCCCCTGATATTTCGTCAAGACGGCACTCAAGAATGGCTAAAACCATCTGGCACGCCGCTGGGCATGATGCCAGAGATGAGTTACCAGGTTACCGAGGTGGCCATGGCACCTGGTGATTTGATGGTCGCTTATACCGACGGGATCACCGAAGCGGTCAACGATCACGACGTTGAATTTGACGAAGTAGGCGTGCTGGCGATCACGACAGCAGAATCTCAAAATCCGCCCCATCAGATCATCGACCGCATGATCGCCGCGGTTCATAACCATGTTTCTGGCTGGATTCAAACGGGAACAGGCTCAGACGGAGCCCCTGATGCCGGCGACGACCTCACCATGCTCGTGGTCAAAAAACTTTGATTCAGGGCCATCCACCTGCCACAAACCCCTCATCGCGCATCGGTATGAATCTAACGCGCTTTGTGCTACAATGCATTTGTTCGGCTGATTCAAATCGACCTACGTTGTCATAAAAGCTGACAATCTTTCGAAACTCATGGCCAGCCGAACCGTATAGTTGCAAACGATCTGTCGATATTTTATACAAAACGTCCCATTGCGAACAGGAACCGGCTATGACATTTGAACATGATGAAGACTCCACCGACGCCATCCAACCTCTTAACGAATCAGAAGACTCTGGTGAATTTGCGGCGATGCTGGCGGCCGAAGGCACAAGCGGCCCCGAAGTCGGCAAGGTCGGTGAGAAAGTCTCCGGTACCATTATTCAGATAGGCGAAATGGACGCCTTTGTCGATTGCGGGCTGCGAAATGAACTGGCCATTGCGCTCAATGAATTGCAAGACGATGACGGCGAGTTGACTTACAAAATTGGCGACCAAGTTAGCGGGCACATCTCTCAAGGCCCAGACGGTCTCAAGTTATCAATCTCGTTAAATTTACGTGACGCCGGTCAAGACGCTTTGCAAACAGCCTGCGATTCCGGCACACCAGTCAATGGCAAAGTCGGCGAGACAAATAAAGGTGGATTCGCTATCGACTTGGGTGGAGTACGTGCCTTCTGTCCCTACAGCCAAATTGACGTGCGACGGGTTGACGACCCCACTGAGTATGTTGGACGCAGCTTCGATTTCAAAGTATTAGAGATCAGCAATCATGGAAAAAATGTGGTCGTTTCGCGTCGCGCGCTCTTGCAAGCCGATCGGGAAAACCAGGCCACGGAAACCCGAAAAAACATCAGCCTCGACGATGCCCTCGAGGGAGTCGTCACGCGTTTGGTCCCCTTCGGCGCCTTTGTCGACATTGGCGGCATTGAAGGCTTGGTTCATATTTCACAGATTTCGCACCAACGCCTCGGCGACCCTTCGGAAGCCTTAAAAGAAGGTCAAACCGTTCAGGTAAAAGTATTAGAAATTAAAGATTTGGGCGGCGGTCGGTCCGAACGCATCAGCTTGTCGATAAAAGCATTGGCCAGTGATCCTTGGCCAGCAGCGGCAGGTGATTTAGCGTCTGGAAATGAAGTCCAAGGTCAGGTCACACGGTTAGTGGACTTCGGTGTTTTTGTAGAGCTGAAGCCTGGTATTGAAGGCCTGATCCACATATCTGAATTGGCCAACCGCAGAATCATTCACCCGCGCGAGGTGCTCAATGAAGGCGACAAATTGACGGTGAGAATTGTCGAAGTGGATCTATCGCGCCGCCGCATATCGCTTTCGCGCAAACAGGCCTCGGATTACGAAGGCGATTGATCTGCGCTTAGGGACATCGAATCGAATTGACGCCTTTTACGATAACCTGAGCTGCAAAGGCCACCTCTTCGCTCGTAGTGAATCGGCCAATACAAAGACGCAAACTGTTGCTGGTCAATTCTTCGGACACACCCAGGGCACGCAACACGGGTGACGGCTCACCGTCGTCACTTGAGCACGCGGCGCCAGAACTGACGGCGATGCCGGTCATCGCTCCCAGCAATCTCCCGGCTGGCAGGCCGGTAAAACTCATATTCAAATTTCCGGCCAATCGACAGCTTGGGTGGCCATTCAATTGGGTCTCGGGCAACGCTTCGTGCACCAAATTCCAAAACTGGTCGCGCAAGTTGGCTATGCGGCGGTTATCCGCTTCTCCTTCGGCCACAACAATGCGACATGCTTCGCCAAAGGCTGCGATGGCTGGCACGTTCAGGGTGCCCGGACGCAATCCCTTTTCCTGCCCGCCGCCAAAACTCTGTGGGGCAAGCACCACCCGTGGACCTCGTCGTCGAACGAACAGCGCTCCTGCGCCTTTCGGGCCGTATAATTTGTGGCTCGAAAGCGAAACCAAATCAAGGCCGTCTCGCTCAACATCGAGGCGCTCTCGCCCCACCACCTGCGCAGCGTCGGTATGAAATAAGACACCGGCCGCGCGACAAAGAGCGCCCACAGCCGCCAACGGTTGCAACGTTCCCACTTCGTTTTGCGCGGTGATCATGGAAACCAGCAAAGTTTCTTCCGAGATCTGAGAATCAGCTTGCTCTGCTTTCAAGACACCGTCTGCGGGCGACTCGAGCTCAAGCAATGATATTTTTTCTTGGTTGTGCAAGTGACGAAGCGGTTGCAACACCGATGGATGCTCTAAATTGGTGGTCAGGATCTTGCGCCGCCCGCGCTCGGCGTAGGATTTGACCACTCCCTGCAAGGCCATGTTGTTGGCTTCGGTGGCGCCGCTCGTAAATATAATCTCTGAAGGGTCTGCGCCGATCAAGCCAGCCACTTGTTCCCGCGCCCTTTCCACGATTTTTTGAGCCGCCCAACCGTAGGCGTGGCCCGAACTGGCCGGGTTGCCAAAATGATTCTCTGCCGTTTGTCGCCAGATATCGAGGACACGCGGATCCATAGGCGTGG
This sequence comes from Candidatus Krumholzibacteriia bacterium, assembly GCA_047639735.1. Classification (GTDB taxonomy): domain Bacteria; phylum Krumholzibacteriota; class Krumholzibacteriia; order LZORAL124-64-63; family LZORAL124-64-63; genus JAGRNP01. The sequence goes on from JBLIOK010000144.1 coordinate 3,971, forward strand.
ACGCGTGGTGGTCCAAATAGACGGGAGTCTTCATTTCATCTCCCTTCCGCCAGGGACCAAAAATTGATCAACGGCTGAGTTCCAGCATCCGATTGATGGGCGGCAACGCTTTTGCAGCCACCGCGGCGTCTACTTCGATTTCTGGAGTCCGGTCCCGCAGGCAAAGGTACAATTTCTCCAAAGTGTTTTTCTTCATATATGGGCACTCGTTACAACTGCAACTTTCGTCGGTGCTCGGTGCCGGGATCAATTTTTTGTCAGGATTGTCTTTTTGCATCTGGTGCAAGATTCCAGCTTCAGTGACCACAATGATCTCTCGAGCAGGAGTCGATTTCGCAAAATTCAATATAGCCGTCGTGCTGCCAATCATATCAGCGTGCTGCAAAACAGCCGCCGGGCATTCCGGGTGAGCGGCCACCACCGCCAGCGGATGGTCCAATTTCAGCTCAACCAATCGCTTTTCGCTGAACATTTCATGAACTTCGCACGACCCGGGCCACAAAACCATCTCTCGATTGAGCTTGCTCGATACCCAAGCCCCTAAAAACCGGTCTGGGGCAAAGACCAAAGGCTGGTCCGCCGGAAAGCTTTCAACGATCCGTAAAGCATTGCTACTGGTGCAAATAACATCGCTTTGGGCTTTCGTTGCGGCAGAGCAATTGATATAGCTAATGACTTTATGGTCGGGGTATTTGGCCAAAAATGTGGCAAATTCATCGGCCGGACAGCCATCAGCTAGGCTGCAACCGGCTTCTAAATCGGGTAATAGCACCTGTTTGTGCGGATTTAGGATTTTTGCCGTTTCGGCCATAAAGTGCACGCCAGCGAAAACAATCACATCTGCTTCCGTTTCGGCGGCCTTTTGGCTCAAAGCCAGGCTGTCTCCCACGAAATCGGCCAGATCCTGGATATCAGAATTTTGATAGAAATGGGCCAAAATGACCGCGTTAAGGTCCTTGCGCAGGCGATCGATTTCGACAAAAAGATCCAGGTTAGGATCTACCGTGGTCTGGGTCATCTGCTTCATCGCCACCTGCTCCTGAATGGATTGATTGCCTCTGCATAGGCACAATTTTGCCACAATATGGCTATTGCGCAAGGCTACTTTTGCTATAATCCGCTTCTGGGTGTGGACTTTCGCCGGCGAAGACCATATTATTCATGAGTTGGAAATGACGGCCTCTGCCACTTAAAGGGCATGGAAAATTCGATCAGATCTCGGTAAGGGTCTGAGGCGATTGGCGGCAGGTCGTACCGTTCTCCGCACATTTGAACCTGAGGAAAATGCGGCAATGCTGAATATGTCTTCTGCTAACGCAGGCGCTTTAAGTCGGTTGTTTAGTCGGTTTGTGCCAGTGCTGACTCCAGTGCTGACTCCAGTGCTGACCATCGCCTGCCTGATGAGTTCTGCTCTTCTACTAACGGCATGTAGTGACGACAAAGGGGCGGACGTTACGTTCCCCAAGCCACCACCACCTGTAGTGCAAAAATGGCTTCTTGATGTTTCGGGAACTGCCGCAAACGACGTCTATGTCGGCGGTGCCTCGGGCGTGATGTATCACTTTGATGGGGCCTCGTGGACCCTGCAAGATATGGGCACTACAGATTCTATAACCAACATTTGGACAACGCCTGGCGGCGGCGCAGCCACCGTGTATGCCGTTGGACACCGCGGCCACATTTGGCGCAACACCGGCACCGGTTGGGCCGGCATGGACAGCGGCACGTCGGCCGATCTGTACAGCATTGGTTCCTTTGACGGTGAAATTCATGCGGTAGGTGCAAACGGCACAATACGCCGTTTGAATGGGTCAAGTTGGGGGTCGACGGGCCCATCAATGTTTATCCTCGATGAGAATGGTGCTCCAACAGACACTCTCGAAACCACAAAAGATTTATCGTCTGTGTTAGCTGTGAACCACTTTTTCATCGGCGGCGCTTATTATCTGCCGTCTTATACCGGCTCGCGTATCGGCATCGTGGGCACAGCCGGCAACATTCTGGCTGACAACTCAGCTCCTGAGTTGACCACCGACTGGATCTTGCGCCCCATAAGCGGTGAGCAAACCGTGGAAGCCGAATGGGTCTTGACGATGGCCAGTGACGCCGCGGCATTGGATCGAAATTATCTGGGCACAAGCGAAGGCTGGCTCTTTCGTCTGACGCGAAATGACGATGATGTCAATGTCTGGCAAAAGACTTTCCCTGAATTAACGAATAACCCAGGCGCTGGGATTCGTGACATATGGCTTGACCCCATCGGCAATGTGTATGCAGTCACTGACGACGGCGAAATCGTCTATCAATCAGTCGACTACAATTTTAGCGAGGGTACGGGTAGCCGCGAAGTGCTTTTCGAAGATCGCACCAGCTTGGTGGGAATTTGGGGCACCGATGCTGACAACTTCTACGTGACGGGTTTCTTGGACGAAGTTGTGTTCCGCTGCAATCATGACCCCATCGCCGGCACATTCAGCTTCGAAGCCATCACCTTGGCTTTCCCTGAAAAAGCTTTGGCAAAGAGCTCACGGCAATCGGGTGTGGATCATATCGGCCGTCCGTTAACAGTAAACAACCGCTGATTTTGGCGAAACTCACGAGTCTGCCAAATATGGCTGACTCGTCAGCCATATTTGGCAAACTTGTCAGCAAGGCGCTTGGTCAACGAAACGCTTGAAGAGCCCTGTTCCATACGGATCAGGGCTCTTTTCTTTTACTCGTGATACACCCTATAACTTCACCATCAACTTCAAAGGAATACGACCAATGATTCATTTTCGCGTTAAGAAGGCAGCGGCACCTTTGCT
>JBLIOK010000145.1:0-6726 GCA_047639735.1 Candidatus Krumholzibacteriia bacterium
CCATCCTGATGCCTCGTAAAAGTGCTGTGCCCGTGTTCCAGGCTCGGTGTCCAAATGTAGGCGAACAACGCCTTGCTTGAAAAGCCAACTGACCATGACATCCTGCAAGGCCCTGCCATATCCTTTTCCTTCATGATCTGGGTGGACGAAAAGGGCCCAAATATTTCCCGTTTCGGAATTGCCAACGGCAAATGCAATGACCTTGCCCAGCTCTTCAATCACCCAGCCTCTACCAGTCGTCTCAATGGCAGGGATGTAGTGCTTTTCCGTGACGCCGGATGTCGTCAATTGGTTCTCACGAACCGCAAGTCTGACGACGTGCATACCCGGAATGTCATTCCGTGTTGCTTGACGAGAAGTAATAGCCAAAATGCTTTCCCAACGTTGGCTTAATCTGCAAGGGCGGCTGCATGGGGTTGTTGCGCGTAGTTGTAGATCTACCAGACCCACCCGGACAGTTGGTGCCATCGTGCACTGTCTGACCAAGGAGGTCAATCATGTCCAATGAAAAACAAGAACTGAACCGTCGTTTGCGTATATTGAAGCATGCTCAGGAAAGCGGGAATGTTAACCTGACGTGCCGGTATTTCGGGATCGGGCGATTCGCTTATTACGAATGGCAGGCGAAGTTCCATGGGCATGTTGAAGACACAGGAGTCAGGCACGTCTACATCAAGCCGAGGTCGCCTCAGCTGAATGGCTAAGCCTTCACTCCCGATTGTTCAGCGTTGAAAGGCTTGATCTGCTTGGCCGAATTTTTTATTACCCGCAATGCCGGTTGATTTCAATATGCTAACCATTTCACCGATCTAAAACGTGATTGGTAGGGTTTTGCTCAGCGAGTAAAAGCCCGCAATTGCCGAATAGAAAGCGAAAATGCCGACTATAAGGCATGCTAAGGCTGCATAGTGGCTTGTATCCATGATACCCGCGATGATGAAGACGATGCCTGAAAGAGGCAAGGCGATAGCCTGGGTAGCAATGGCACGTTTGATTTCAAGAGGGATTTTGGCATCAAGAAAGACAACTCGAACAGGTCCTATGAGGCCAATCAATAATAGCAGGGAACCCAAGCTCAGCATGATTTCTCTCGGTTGAACTCCGCTGTTTCCTTTTGATGTGGATATTAATAAGGGAAAGTGATGCCAGGCTTAATCCGATGGCAACCAATGTGAGTGATAAACTCGAAGGACGACATACGCAGGTATTTTTCATTTCGTTTATCCTGACAAGATTGGCCAAGCGATTTAAATTTAAGTTGCCAGCGACCTGACCGTCAGCCAAAGACAAGCCAGACAGCAACGCAGACCATCAACCCGGCTGCAATTCGATTCAACCACTGTCCGAGCCCTCTGTTGCCAAGATAGTCGCGGAGTACACGTCCTCCTTGGGCGTAAATGAGCAGGCAGGTGAACTCGATAAAGATTATTGCGCTCAGCAGCAAGCTCGCCTGAGGCAAAAGCGGTTTTCCCGGATCAATGAACGGGGGGAGCAGCGCCGCTAAAAAGATCCACGCCTTTGGATTTGAAATTGCGGTTACGAATCCTTGCGAGATAAGCTGGCCTGCATTTGACAGAGCATGGCCTTCACCGATAGACATGTTGGCGGGTGATCTCCAGGCACGAATTGCGGACCATAGAAGGTATGCTGCCCCAATCAGCTTCGCTGTGGAAAATATATGAGGCGAATTCAAGAGGAGGGTGGCTGCACCGCCCAACGCGGCGACACCGACCAAAGCAATTCCCGTAAGTTCGCCAAGCATCATCCACAACGTTCGACGCACACCGATGCTAATGCCGAGTGACAATGAAAAAGTCATGCAGAGGCCCGGACTCAGTGCGATCAGAAAGAAGCTGCCACAAAAAGTGAGGAATAGAGACATATCCATATCTGATTAAACTCCAGAGAACATGGGCGACAAATTGGCTGTGTAAAACTTTAGCGCATCATCCGCTGATAGTGCTGCTAACAATGAATTCCAACGTGGGCTTCACCAACGAGCGTGGGTGGGTGAACTTTATGCGCCGCCACGAAATGTGACCCGCACAACTGTCTGGTGCAAGCATTTGTTACGTGTCCTGAACGCCGCCACGAAGCACCACGAAACCCGATCCGTCTTGGCGCGGCCTGCATATTCTCCAGAGTTCTGAATTAATAGAAACAGTCTAGTGGGCATAATGCCTCTTGATATCTATCTTAGGGCTAACGAAAATGAAACCAGACCGGAGGAGCGGCGAAATGAAATATGTCAAAACCCAAGAAGCTTTAGACAAGCTGACGCCAGAGCAGTTCCACGTGACACAGGAAAGTGGAACTGAGCGCGCGGGAACGGGGCCACTGACTGGCAACAAAGAGCCGGGTATCTATGTCGACATCGTCTCGGGCGAACCGCTGTTCGCGTCATCTGACAAATTTGAGTCTGGGTGCGGGTGGCCCAGCTTTACCAGGCCAATCGTAACCGAACATGTGATCGAGCATAAAGATGGCGGTTTTGGTATGGTGCGCACAGAGGTGCGCTCCAAGCATGGCGACAGCCACTTGGGGCACGTGTTTACAGATGGCCCCGCCGACAAAGGTGGTCTGCGCTATTGCATCAACTCGGCCAGCCTTCGGTTCATTCATCGCGACGCGATGGAAGCTGAAGGTTACGGCACATATTTGGATCAAGTGGAGGATATCTCATGACAGAACGTGCAGTTCTTGCCGGCGGTTGTTTTTGGGGCATGCAGGACCTGATCCGCAAAATCCCAGGCGTTGAATCGACGCGGGTCGGCTATACCGGAGGCGACGTGCAGTCCGCCACCTATCGCAATCATGGTACTCACGCCGAAGGTATCGAGATCACCTTTGATTCTGAGAAAACCAGCTATCGCAACCTGCTGGAGTTCTTTTTCCAGATCCACGACCCAACGACGGCCTTGCGTCAAGGGAATGACCGCGGCACGTCTTATCGGTCAGCGATTTACTACGTGGATGAGGCGCAACGTGATGAGGCGCTGAACACCATTGCCGATGTTGATGCGTCAGGGCTTTGGCCCGGCAAGGTCGTGACGGAGGTCGAACCTGCTACCGATTTTTGGGAAGCCGAGCCAGAACATCAGGACTATCTGGTGAACCAGCCCGGCGGTTACACCTGTCACTTTGTGCGGCCGGATTGGGTTCTGCCGCGACGCGACGTCGCTGAATAAAACGCTCATGGCTCCCCCGTATCCAATAAGGTAGACAATCAAAATGACCAAACGCGAGCCAGAATTTGTCTTTGACAACACCTACGCCCACCAACTGGAAGGGTTCTATGCTGCTTGGCAGGGCGAGAAGGCACCTGCGCCTGAGATCGTTTTGTTTAACGACGATCTGGCTGGGGACCTGGGGTTAGACTCCAACGCTTTAAACGGTGATCAGGGTGCAGCGATATTTTCTGGTAGCGTTGCACCCGAGGGTGCCCACCCATTGGCGCAAGTTTATGCTGGCCATCAATTCGGCGGGTTCTCTGAACAACTCGGGGATGGGCGCGCGTTGCTTTTGGGTGAAGTTTTGGACAAGGGCGGGGTCCGGTACGATCTGCAATTAAAGGGGTCTGGCCGCACGCCATTTTCACGTGGCGGTGACGGCAAGGCAGCCCTCGGTCCGGTGCTGCGCGAATACCTTATGGGAGAGGCGATGCACGCCCTTGGCGTGCCCACCACACGCGCCTTAGCCGCTGTGACAACCGGAGAAGACATTGTGCGCGAGGTCGTTAAGCCGGGCGCAGTCCTTGCGCGGATAGCATCTAGCCATCTACGAGTCGGCACGTTTCAGTACTTTGCCGCGCGCACGGAATGGGACAAAGTCCGCACGTTGGCTGACTACGCCATCGATCGGCACTACCCAGAACTGAACGATGACGACCAAAAGTATCTGTCGTTTCTGTCCGCCGTTTCAGACCGGCAGGCAGTACTCGTTGCTGGTTGGTTACACGTGGGGTTCGTACATGGTGTGATGAACACGGACAACATGACAATCTCTGGCGAAACGATCGACTATGGCCCTTGTGCGTTTGTGGATGCCTATGACCCCAACGCGGTGTTCAGCTCAATCGATCGCCACGGGCGCTATGCTTTTAGCAACCAGCCTATCATCGCACAATGGAATCTAACACGACTCGCCGAAACGCTGTTGCCGCTGATCGACCCTGACGACAGTGAAAACGCGATCCAACTGGCGACGAATGTGATCAAAAGTTTCACTGGTCGCTACACAGAAGCCTGGACCACATCGATGCGCGCCAAGATCGGCCTCGCCTCGCGCGAAGACGATGACGCTGCACTGATCAATGACATGTTTTCGGCAATGGAGGGGGAGGGCGTGGATTACACGTTATTCTTCCGACACTTGGTGAATGCTGCCCTTGGACAAGATGAGCAGGTGCTGGCATTGTTTGATGACAGCGGAAAGATCGCCTCGTGGTTGAGCTTGTGGCGGGACCGCCTTTTGCGCGATCCGCAAAACCCAGACGAACGCACAAAGGCCATGAACATGGTCAATCCGGTTTATATTCCGCGCAACCATCGCGTCGAGGAAGCACTGCAAGCCGCCGAGGCAGGCGACATGGTGCCCTATCGCAAACTGCTTGACGTGTTGTCTGACCCTTTCACAAAACGCGACGGTTTGGAGGCCTTCGAAGGGCCAGCGCCAAGTGACTTCGGACCCTACAAGACATTCTGCGGTACCTAACGTTGGCTTCATCTGTTGTCAGATCAATAGTACTGAACGGTGTCTCCATCAATCCGGCCAACGCCCTTGCCGGTGCCAAACCAGATGGTACCGTCTTTGTCCTCGGTAAGGCCGAAAATCATTCCTCTTTCCCCAATTTCGATTTGTTCGCTTGTCTCTAAAAAGTTCTCAAGACCGGCTGTCGGATCAAATCGGTTGAGGACACTTCCACCTGGCTTCGCGTCCCCACCCTTGAGTGCACCTCCGGTATACCAAATATTGCCGTGCGAGTCTTCCATGAGAGAGAAGCTGGTCGATTGAAAGAGGTGCCGCACTTGTTCGCCATCGTAATGAAAGAGTCCAGTCACGCCGCTGAACCATATATGGCCTTTACGGTCGATCAAGGTCGGTACATAGCTGTTGCTCGCGATGTTCACACCATGTTTCTCGGTGAAGTTTACAAACGTTTCACCATCGTAATGAAAGAGGGCGCCTCGTGTGCCGAACCACATGCTGCCGTCAGGTGCCTGGGCTATCGAGTTCACATCGGAATTAGTAAAGCCATCTTCCTTGGTGAACGAGGTGAAAGTGGTGCCATCGTATTTTGATGCACCCATCGCCCCAAACCAGATGTTGTTGTCGCTGTCTTGCATTATCGAAATAACGGCATTGTCGACTAAACCATCGTCCGTGGTGAAATTGGTATAGCTGTTTCCATCGTATCGATACACGCCTGCGCCTATGGTGCCCAGCCAAATGTGTTCCTGGTTATCTTCCAACAAGCTAAAGGCTCGGTGCCGTCTCAAGCCCTCTTGATTAGTGACGTTGGTGAAGGTGGTGCCATCGTAGCGCATGAGCCCGTCCCATGTTGCCAGCCAATAGCCGCCTTTGCTATCCTGGAGAATGTTGCGCGTAATGACTTGGGGGCTGGTCTTGCTGGTAATGTCTGACGATCCATTAAAATAGGGATCAACATCCGGTTTCTCGGCGGCTGAATTTGAATTGTTATAGGCTGGTAGTTGTGGCTGGCTGGTACAAGCACTAGGGGCTGAAAGAGCGAACAAGAGCAATAGCGTTAGTGAGCGTATCATATTCCCATTTCCCATTTGAGTTTCGCCTGGCTTCAGCGCCGATCTTTCGGACCACGAGTGTAATGCCTCTTCGCAAAATTCGTTTCAATTATGATTCTGGTTTTGGGTCGTGGCGAAACTGAGCTCGGACAACGCTGGCTTCTCCTGCAAACGTTTGCTAGAGAGTGCCTCGCTCGAGGTGAAGCTTCAACCCGTCGTGTGTTGATTCAAAGCCGAGCCCGATGTAAAACTTAAGGGCCTCAGGGCGCCGTCTATCCGTTGTGAGCTGGACGAGGTGGCAGCCTCTGTCTCTTGCCCGAGAGATTGCCGACTCGAAGAGAGCTCGCCCAACGCCACGAGAACGATGCTCTTCGGAGACTCTGACTCCCTCGATTTGGGCACGCCAACCACCTTCATAGGTAAGATGCGGAATGAAGGAGAGCTGGAGCACCCCAACCACTGCTCCCTCGATATCAGCCACAAGGAGTTCGTGGTTAGGATCAGACGTGATCGCTTGAAACGCCGTTCTATAATTTGGTGAGAGCGAGTGACTCAAGTCCTCGCGAAGTGCGCCTAGTGGATCATCGGAAAGCAGTGAGACAATCGTAGGCAGATCATCTTCTGTCGCTTTACGAAATTTCAGTAGCGCTTGATTCAACTTATGCTCCCATTAAAAAAGACTCAGAACAGCTTAACATTGGCTTCAGCTGAAAGGGAGTCGGCGCAGGTTCGCTACGCCCTTAGTTAAGTTCCTTGTTAGGAAGCCGGCCCGAATTGGGCGCGCGCCCATTCAACCGTCCGTTTGGCTCCCTCATCGGGGTCGGTTGCGCTAACACAGAACTCGGCGCGGAACCGCGAATCGTCTACCACAAATGGCGCCTCCCACTGGTGTAGCATCTCGCCGACCTCGCGCATCGTGGGGGCGAGGATGCCGAGGGCTTTCAGTGCGATCTTTGACATGCCG
>JBLIOK010000146.1:0-6693 GCA_047639735.1 Candidatus Krumholzibacteriia bacterium
CAAGAGTACCAAACTCCCGAATCAACTTTTGGGCGGTTTTATCTCCAACGCCTGGAGCACCAGGGATATTGTCGGCCTTGTCCCCAGCAAGAGCGAAGACCTGAATCAAGTCTACCGGTTCTAGTTGGTACTCTTTGCGGACTGTGTCATCAGTAAAAGCCGCTGTTTCTTCGCCTCGCTTGCCTGGCTTAAGCATGCCAACGCGTGAGTCTAACAGTTGCATAAAGTCTTTGTCACCGGTGTAGAACCATACGTTCTCCACCACTCCAGCCGAGCGCTGGGCGATAGTTGCCATCAAATCATCGGCCTCGTAGTAGTCTTTTTCAACAACTTCAACACCCCAAGCCGTCAGCAATTCGCGCAAGCGTGGCAGCTGCTCGGCCAGCTCTTCTGGCATCGGCTTGCGGTTCGCCTTGTACTCCGGGTACATGTCATGGCGAAAAACTTTGCCTTTTTTATCAAAAACTACGGCCAATTTTGTCGGATTGTTTTTCTCAATTAGCCGCAAAATGGAATTAAAAAACCCAAAAGCCACACTGGTGACTTCTCCGGTCGGAGCAGTCAACGGACGACTGGCAAACGCGTAATGGGAACGGTAAAAGAGGGCGGCGCCATCAATCAATATCAGAGAGTTTTCAGATTCTTTCATCTCGAAGTGCTGTCCTTTGTATTCAAAGCGCTCAGGTAAAGATTGTGCTTCTCGATGTAGTCGGCTACGGGTGCGGGCAGACTACTCAAGGCACTCGAGCGACTGCTCTGGCAACTCAACTGTTTTCGGATTTCAGTGGACGACACATTGTGCGAAAAAGAAGGCGCCACAATGACCTCATCTTCGCTTAACCCGAGGGCTTCCAGCGACCTTCTAGTCGATGCGTGGCCCGCTCTTGCCACCGAAATTATTCGAGCACAAGCTCGCAACTCAGCATGCTTGTGCCACTTGTGGAAATTCGCCAGATTGTCGGCGCCAATCACCAGTCGCCATTCATCTCGCGGGTGCTTTTCCTGCAGCGCAGTCAAGGTATCGTATGAAAAACAAGGCGCACCATTGGAGATTTCACGACCATCCACGACAATGGGAGAGTCACCGTCAAAGGCCAAATTTGCCATGGCCAACCGGTGGAATGGTGATTCTGTGGTTTCAGATTTGTGGGGAGAATGCCAGGCAGGCACGACATGAATGACATGAGCGAGCTCGCAATCGAGCAAATGCTGCACCAAAGCAACATGCCCACCGTGCACCGGGTCAAATGATCCGCCAAAAAGTGCCCGAATCACCACTGCTCTCCTCGATCCAACAATTTTGTATCGACTTAGTCTTCGTCTTTGTCGTAATCGTCTTCGTCGTCGCCATCTAAATTGCGCAAAGCCGAAGCCGCAGAATCTGCATAGTCGCCATCAGGATAACGACCGATAATACCTTCATACATTTCCGCAGCAGTGTCGGGGTCATCGAGCTTTATAGCGACTTTCGCTCTCTCCCACATCACCTCAGGTATCAATGAACTTGTCGCTTCTTTTACGATAACATCGTCAAGTACGATAGCGATGGCGCTGTACCGCTTCAGCTGCCCATACACCTTCACTTGTTCCAAGCGCTTTTTGACCACCAAATCACTTATCTCCTCGAGATACGCAATGACTTGAGACATATAATCGCTGTTGGGATACGTTTGGCTAAATTCCAGAAAATGATTGCGCGCCTCAAGCGCGCCCGTCAAATCCCGTTCAACGCGCCCCACCTGAAACAAGTAGGCTTCGCCTTCACCAAAGAGGGCGTCTTCAACAAAAGGACTGTTCGGATAGTCTTTTCGCATGATCTGAAATTCGACTGCAGCCAGCGGGTATTCCTGCATCACCAAATACGTTTTTGCACGCAGGTACTGCGCTTCAGCGGCCATACTGTCCAGTGGGCTGTGACGCACAAAAGCCTCAAAAGCAGCAACCGCTTCGAGGTCTTTGTCATTGTCGAAATAGTGCTTTGCCCGATCAAATGTTCCAGGAGGATACGGATTAGATGGTGCACATCCGTTGCACATCCACACCACTGCAGCCAAAACCGTTATTGCAGCTAACATCAAAAGCCTGGTATTCAAGTAGCCCGCCACCAATCTTTGCCAAAGTTTTAATCAAATTCTAGTCGCCCGTGTTGGCAAAATAGATTGCCACTAACCCCACCAGTGTTCCCAGCACAACAATTTCTTCTGTGCGGCTTTTCCACCCCGACTCCGAGGTCACACCGGTTGTAAAATCGTATTGGTCCGAATCAACAGCGTCGAAATCGGCGCTATCAAAGCGGTCACCGAATTGTCGTTCGATTCGCTCGCTCAACAAGAGCCTGCCCGAAACGGATTCCGATATTTCAACGGTCACGGCAACTTTGAGGTCTCGCTCGACCCATCGTTGCCAAATACCCAAGGTGCGCCCCACCTCTGGATAGCTCAACTCAACGTTTTGCACCTTGAATTTAAAGTTATAATCTACTGCGGAGGTATAGACCGAGTCTGGTTCACCTATAAACAGATCATATCCCAGGTCAAACAAGACATCGGATACAACCGCGAGAAACATGTCATCGCTCGGAGTATCAAGCAACGGGATCAATCGTACCGAGCCCGACGCCGGACTGATGCTGTTGGCAGCACTTGCTGCGATCTCCGCCATCAAGGCCTCTGTGAGCCACAGGTTAGTGCGCACAGTGTCACTGCCAGCTGCGCTAGGCAGCCCACCGGACGCTCCCACCTGGGCACATGTCTCGGAAACGTGCCCGACCGCCAGGATCGCCACTACGAAGGTTGCCGCAACCCATTGAAGGGAGGCCCGCCCCATTCGGCGTGCTGTATAATTTCTGTTCAATGCCAACTCTGTCCTCAATTCTTATCTCCAAGGTTCCCGCGCTATGCCACCGGTTTTGCCCAAACATCATAAGCCGTAACGCCAGTAAATGTAGCTGGGAGTCGTTGCCCAGGTCGTAAGCGTTCGCCGCTGCCAACCGAACCCAGCGGCATCAACACCACTCCATCCAAATCATATCCGAAATGATAGCTTCGGCCAACGGCCAAGGCTTCACCCGAGTTAATTACCCCTAACAAGGCATCTCGTTCCCCCTCGTTCGGCCAGCTGCCTTCCGAAAGAGAATCAAGAACTTCAGCAATTCCATGAGAATCCTCAGGTCCGGGCGTCACCACATGGTCAACGACCACTTCGAACGTCTCGCCCAAACGAGATTCTTGCCGCGACATACTGATTTCACTCTGTAGATCCATGATCAAGGCAGCCCGATCTAGCATCACTTCTTGCGGCACAGGGTCAGCCATTTTAGCGGACGGCGTCCCCTCTTCGTGGGAATAATTATGAGTGCCAAGGTGGTCAAATTCAACCGCCGCCAAAAAGTCGGCCAATTGTTCAACGTCCTCGTCTTCTTCGCCCGGAAACCCGACTAATGCGGTCGAACGCAAAACCAAATCAGGATGTTGTTCCCGCAAAGCCTGATAAAATCTGGGCGATGACTTTTCGCCACCCGGTCGTTTCATAGCCTTGAGAATTCGCGGCGACGCGTGTTGGATGGGCAAATCCAAATAATGAGCGACTTTGTCATAATCCAATAAGCGTCGAACATCATCAACCGAAACCATGCCTGCATAAAGATACAAAAGGCGCATGCTTTGCAATCCATCAATTTCATTGAGGTCGCGAACCAAATCGAGCAATTTTTCGCCCGTATCACGACCAAAATCGCTGGTGTTTTGCGAGACCAATTGGATTTCGCCGACGCCACGATCAACTAACCCGCGCACCTCATCAACCAATTCATGGCGCGTCCGGCTGCGTTGCTTGCCCCTGATCAACGGAATACGGCAGAACGTGCAAGCACAATTGCAGCCTTCAGCAATTTTCACAAAAGCGACATGAGACGGCGTCAAAAGCGGACGATCCAACATCCCGGCGTAGTGCACAACCATGGGATCTTCGATCATCATTTTTGATGTCACCGGTGGGAAGGCCGAAGCCGACGCCATTTCAAAAGGACTAGCCACCTTCTCCACGACAGGAGCCGGATCGCCAATACATGCTGCCACCACTTGTTCAAATTGGCCTACCCCAGCCACGACATCAACTTCAGGGAATTGATCTTTAATTTTAGCGCCGTGTTCCTGAGACCAGCATCCGCAAACGACCAACGTTCGGTCTTCTTTAGCTTCGCACAAAGCCTGCAGGGTTTCTTCGCTGTCGCTACGGGCAGCGTCAATAAAACCACAGCTGTTCAGCACCCAAATATCAGCTTCGTTCAAGTCATTAACGGCTTGGACACCTTTGACCGCAAAACGCCCCAATAGCGCCTCTGAGTCGACCAAATTCTTATCGCAACCCAAGGTTGCGCAGTAAACTTTCTTCATCAGGCAGATCCCTCGTTCATAGCAGGTAAATCTTCGGGTGTGATCAACACGTCGCGCGCTTTGCTACCAGTGAAAGGCCCAACCACACCCGCTTCTTCAAGCATATCAATCAGTCTCCCGGCCCGCGTATACCCAATGCGCAAACGGCGCTGCAAGAGACTCGTCGAACCACTTTGATGCAAGACCACAATCGACATCGCTTGCATATAGAGGTCGTCTTCACCAGTGACCATGCCGCCACCCGACGGGTTCTGACTTATCGTCACTTCTTCCGTGTGATCTTTGTATTGCTGCCAATGCGCAGCAATGCTTTCACACTCATCCACATCAATAAACGAACCGTGCACCCGTACTGGCAGAGCTCGGCCCGGCTGCAGATAGAGCATATCGCCGTGGCCCAGTAACTGCTCGGCGCCGTTCATATCCAACACCGTTCTCGAGTCATTACGTTGGATGACTCGGAAAGCAATCCGGCAGGGAATGTTAGCCTTGATCACCCCAGTGAGCACATCTACACTTGGCCGCTGAGTTGCCAAAATAAGATGGATACCAACAGCACGAGCTTTTTGGGCAATGCGCGCAATCGGGCCTTCGAGATCGTTGCCCAGCTGTATCATCAAGTCAGCCAACTCATCAACGACACACAAGTAGTAAGGCATCGGCTCAGTCACTTTGTCACCGTTTTCATCGGTCACCATGCCGGCAGCAATCTTCTCGTTGAACTGCTTGATGTTGCGCACAGACCATTTGGCCAATCGCTTGTATCGGTATTCCATTTGGGCCACTAGCCACTGCATCGCTTTCAGGGCTTCGCGAGGATCAGTAACTACCGGCAACAGCAAATGGGGAATTCCATTATACACGTTCATTTCGAGCATTTTAGGATCGATGAGCAAGAGTCGCAACGTTGACGGATCGTTGCGCATAATCAGATTACAAATCATGGCATTCAAACACACCGATTTGCCACTACCGGTCGAACCAGCAACCAGCAGATGAGGCAATGTCGCGATATCCACGGTTACGGTTCTTCCCACCACATCCTTGCCCAGCACAACGGACAATGGCTCTCGCCCTTCATCATTTGCTGCATTCATAACTTCGCGCAAACGAACCATTCGCGCCACCGGATTCGGGATTTCAATGCCCACGGCTGCTTTGCCTGGGATTGGCGCTTCCATTCGGATGGAGCGAGCGCGCATCGCCAACGCTAAATCATCAGTTCGTTGCACGATTTGATTGACCCGCACGCCTGGACCTGGCTGGTATTCGAATGTCGTCACCACGGGCCCCGGCCTCACATCTTTAACTTCGCCTTCAACCCCAAAGCTGCGCAATGTGGTTTCCAATGTATCGGCGGACTGTTCCAATTCCGCGTCTGACACTTGCTGTGTCTCTGGTCCAGAGGGCGTGAGCAATTCAATACTGGGCAGTTCAATAGGCCCTTTTTTGATTTTGGGCTTTGCTTTGGGCTTCGGCTTAAGATGTCCCTGAGTTTCCATTTCTGGCTCGGCACCTTCACCGACAAATTCACCTGCGGCACCTGGCAGGATCAACTCATCCCCGTCTTGCTCGCTCAATAAATCTTCGTCAATAGGGGCTGATTCAACGACTTTCACAGGGTCTTCGATTGGCATGTTATGAACGACACGTTCTCGGACAGCCTGCTCAGTCTTTTGATCTGGTTGGGATGAGACTGCGGCTGCATTTTCACGCGGTTCTGACTCCGCTTCAGTATCGCCTCCAACTTCAGGACGACGCTCGGCAGCATTCGCCCGCCATTCAGCGACAAGTTCGGCGATTGTCAAGAATGGCCATAGCAGCACGTCGCGAACACCAGCGGCCAGCCACCGCATACCCGCCCCCACGCCTTGCAATGACCCAGGCAGCCAATGCAACCAAGGCCGGGCAACAACAATCAGACCGACAAGCAGGAAGAGAGAGAGAAAAATACGACCGCCCCACAGGCCAAACATGCTGTGAAATCCGCTGGCCAAATAAAAGCCAACCAGACCACCGAGACGCACGCCGGCTTCAGAACTCGCGGGTCCACCGGGTTGAGCTATCCAGGCCGAGGTGATCAGCCAAGCGGGAATTGCTCGCAGTATCCAAGGACGTAATGTGGTTTGATGCCCCGTTAAAAAACCAAAACCAACCACGCCGACAATGACGGGCATGGTCCAGCACCAGAGCCCACCAAAAACCAAATGCAAGACGACATTGATAATAGAACCCACGGGCCCACCTGGATTTTCACGCAAGGCGATGTCAGACAGTGAACCACCATCGACAATATTCC
>JBLIOK010000147.1:0-6668 GCA_047639735.1 Candidatus Krumholzibacteriia bacterium
TTGGCTCATTTAGCGCATAACCTACGAGGCAAAGGCGTGACCACCGTGCCCTCTTTTTCATGGGCCGATATTGCCGCAGCCAAGAATCAGTTCACCTCAGCGGTACCCGGAAATACTGAAAAATACTACGAAAAGCGTGGCGTCCAACTCTTTCGCGATGTCGCAAGTTTTGTGGAGCCTGGTGTGCTTCAGGTTGGCGAAGAAAAATTGAAGGGCACCGATATCGTCTTGGCGACTGGCGCGCGGTCTCGGGAATTGGATATCCCTGGCCACGAGTTGGCGTTCAACAGCGATGGGTTTCTTGCCCTTACAGAACTTCCGAAGTCGTTGGTTTTTGTAGGCGGCGGCTACATCTCGTTTGAGTTTGCTCACGTTGCGGCAGCCTTTGGTTCCAAAGTGACGATCCTCAACCGGACTGACAATGTGCTGGCGCAGTTTGATCGCGAACTCGTCGAGGCGGCATTGGCGGCTACGAAAGATGCAGGCATAGATGTTTGCACCGGTCAAACTCCCGCCTCGATGGAAAAAACAGAAGCCGGCATTGTCGTGACCTGCGAGGGCGGCGATAAGTTTGTCGCCGAAGCTGTTTGCGTGGCGGCCGGCCGGGTGCCCAATGTGGATAAGCTGAATCTGGATGTTCTTGGCGTGCCTGATAGCTCACGGGGCCTGGCCGTAGAGGCGAACATGCAAGTTGTTGGGCAACCTAACTTGTACGCCGTCGGCGACTGTGCAAAAACCGTTTCTTTGGCGCCCGTCGCCGATCGCGAAGCGCTGGTGGCAGCGGCGAACATCACCGGCACTGCGATGGAAATGGACTACACCATCTTGCCGAGTATTTGTTTTACCCAACCGCCGTTGGCCGCTGTAGGCTTGACCGAAAAGCAGGCGACGGATCAGGGCTTGAAGTTTGAAGTGAAACGCGGAAATTCGTACAAATGGCCCAACTACAAACGCCTGGGCGCGACCCACGGTTCGTATAAAACTTTGGTGGGTGAAGATGGCCGATTAATCGGCGTTCACCTGTTAGGGCACGAATCCGGAGACATGATCAACTTGTTTGCGATGGTGATGAAGAGTGGGTTGCCGGCTGCGGTAATAAAGGAAATGATGTGGGCTTATCCGACGATGTCCTCGGATTTGAAGTATATGGTTTGATGCACTTGGGAATCGTTGTCCTCCCATAGTGATTCTATTGATATTAAGGTGATTGGTTTGTGAGACACTCAACTGGGATTAAGCACAGGGCGGGGTTGTATTTTGTTTTCCCGCCGCAGGAACAACCAGGTCAGAAATATTTCCTGCGATTACCTGCGCTGGTTGTCGACGAAGTAGAAGTTGAAATACCACCGTTTCTAATCGCATTGAGTCTCGGTACTCACGTCACGCCAATGATCATTTGATTTCGTAATGAATTTACAATTCCGCGAACAGGGAGAACTGTTTTGAATAAATTGCTGCTGATCATATTGGCCATTCTTGTCCCGCCTCTCGCCGTCTTCCTTAAAAATGGGGCGGGAAAAGATCTCGTCATCAGTATCTTGCTGAGCATTTGTTTCTATGTACCCGGAATCTTTTACGCACTGTACATCGTGACAAAATAGAGTTCTGGATCCGGATTCAGAAATTTTTGCCTCCAAGTGATCACTGATCATAAATTCTCCGCAACAGGGCCTACTCCGAGAGGGAGAATCCGACTCGGATCGTCACTTGCCACTCGGCAGTGTGACCGTCCTTGATCTGTCCCCGCGTCTCGACAACCTCAAACCAGCTCATGTGGTGCACGGTTTTGGCGGCCCGCGCCAAGGCCCCATTCACGGCATCCTCGATATTTTTTTCTGACGTGCCAGTCAGCTGGATGTGCTTGTAGACTTTGTTGTCCATGGTTTCGTCCTGTCGAAGTGGTTTTGGTTAGCGATTGAACATACACGATACCCGACTCGGCGAAATTGGCCAGTCGATCTCAGTTTAGTGGCCGCGCAAAACTCATTTCTGTGTTAACTTGAATCAACGAAGAAAAGTTTTCGCTGAACAGTCTGAAGTAATTCACGATCAAACATGGAGGAACAGATATGGGTGACAAGGGAAGCAAAGACAAAGGCAAGAAGGAACAGCAAAAAGTGGCTCAGCATACTCCCAAGGAAAAACGAAAACTGAAGAGAGACAAAAAAGCGAATAAGTAGTGCCCTGCCTTTCTCATTTATTCCGCATGTCTTCGGCTTGGTACACGGTGTGTGCTCTTGTGACGGTCAGGCGGAGTTTTTGGTAGACACATTCCACATTCCCTACCACATGAACAGCTACGACGCCGAAGGCCTCGAACAGTAACGGCGCAGCTGGCCTACCTGAATAACTATCCGCAGCGACCGGGCGTTGTTTGGCTACGCCGTGGAGCTGAAGAATCGGTATCTGTGCAAGGCGTTGGCTTTGAGCAAGGTCATTTATGACCCGAAGATCCATGCGATCCAGAATGCCCTGGGGCTACTTACCCGCGTTTCGTGGACCATTAGTCAGTTGCTCCACATTTGAATCGTCAGTAGCCATGACGTAGATAGGGGCGGTTCCGGTACGATTGGATTGGAAGACGACGTGTTCGCCATCGGGCGATGAATGGGGGTACGCGTTGATAATAAACAATATAAAACGAGCCACTCCTTCGAGCGGCTCGTTTTTGGTGTTGTGCTCTCTTGGCCGTGAGGCGTCACGTCAGAAGAGGCCTAGATCCCGTACTCTGCCCGCATATCGGCGATCATCTTCTCGAGTTGCAGATCATTTAAAGCAACGCCGTAAGCGCGGATTTCCGCCATATGCAAAAACGCGGCTTTGGTTGAATTGCCAGAGCCGAGCACTTCTTCCCAAATGTTGTAGAAAGATGCACCGAGACGCGCTCCTGCAAAACTTTGCACGGGATCTGAAAAATTATAAAAGGGGTGGAGTTCCGGCTCGGTGTGGATAATTTTGTTGCCATTGATCCAGAACTCAACGTATGCGCGTTGCTCAGGGGATGTTTGTTTAAAGACCACGGTGAGAATCTGGAAGATGTCCAGTTCGACAATTCCATATCTGAGGCCAGTGCTGTCTTCTTCTGGGATGTCGCCGAAGTAGCCCTCATGCGCCAGATACATGCGCCGAGAACTGGGCCCAGACGCATCTACAATATGAGTCCCAAACACCAAGTTCTGCCACAGTTTACGGTCCCCAATCGGCCCTGTCGTTGTTCCGTACAGGAAGGCATTTGCATCGTTGTCGTAATTCCTTGAATACAGCATCTCGGCGCCCCAAATATCATCGTATTGCCAAATATCAAACTCTTCCTCGATCTTGATGACCGCACTGATGGTGTAGTCCGTGTTTTCCAGAAGAGCACCTGAAAATGTCATTTCCGTGCTGCTGAAGCTGGGGTTGTCCATATATGCAGTTGGCAGATTCACGGAGACGAAACCGACCGCGGCTTTTCCGGTTGGTGTTTGAGTGGGGAACAAAATTGGTCGTTCTCCATCATAGGTTGCCGTGGTGCCGCCGGTTCCGACCCATTTTTCTACGAGGTAATGTCCATTAAAGCCTGTGGCACCATCAGGCCTATACTCCAGCGTTCCATTGCTACTGGCCGTCCAATGATCGTTAGAGGCCGCTTGGGGAGTGACGAGGTTCTCGGATTGGACCCCGGTGAGATCATTGGCGACAAATTGGAAAATGCGATCTTCATCTGAAACATCCAGCGGGTAGCACTCAACGACATCATATTCGGTGGCGCTCTTGACATAGACTATCTGGTGAGTGCGCAGATCGTTGACGATATACGACAAGGGCATGGCTGTGTAAAACAGATCTGAATCTTCGGCAGCCAGCAGTTCGTGGAGGTTTGTCAACGTACCGCCCTCGAGAACTGACGGAATACTGGAGGCCGTGCCACCCATATTGAAGACCTTGATCGAGACACCGGCCAAGTCAGTCACGTATTCGAACTCGGCATCGATTTGGCCGTCGGTGACGGCGCCATCGTAACTCGCTTCAATGCTGGTTTCCAAATCGAATTGCGATTCATTCGATTGGATCAGGGCATAGAATCTGCGGCCATAGGTCACCGCCGAAATATAGGTCGGGGGATTGGCTGGGCCTACGAACGGCGCGAGGATTTCGGATGTGACGCTAGAGGCAAAAAAGCCAGCCAAACTCGTTGGTGGCGCAATAACCATCGTGTACATTTGCTGCTGGAAGCTAACCAAGACACTGCTCTTGCTGGATGCTGTGGAGAAGCTGAGTTGGGCTTTGAAATCGGACGTCAGCGTGCTGATGTCCACACCTAGCTTGGCCGCCATCTCTTCATGGCTGGATACGGCCACTGAACTGTAGGTGAAGTTGGCTGGCAGGATCCCCGGATTGTTGCCCAGAATGGTGTTTAAGGCGACTTGCATATTAGTGATGGTTGGGTTTTCGACAGTGGCGGCAGTGCCGAGTGGGTCGGATCCGTTGAGAAGGGTGATCGCGACATCTAGGGGCGCGCGATCGACAATGATCTGTGCCGGTGTGGCATTGATTAAGGACTCACCCTGCAGCAAGTTGCCAGGCCAAATGACCGTCGAATTGGGGTTGAAGGTCCAGTAGTCCTCTTCGGCGTTGACGTCGGTCACCGTTTGGCGACGACATTGCCAGCTCGAACCGTCGGCGCGGACATCCACAGCGTCATCGACGGGTTCGCCGGTGGGTGAAGGATCGTCATTCAAGACGCCCGTGGCGACGAATGAGAGGTCATCCAATGCTCCGGCGAGATCCAATAGCGTGTCAATTTCGCCGTCGTTGCCGCCACCGTCACCGTCAGTCGGATTGGAGGGATCAGAAGAGCATCCGGCCGTGACTAGTGAACCTATAAATAGAGTGAGAATGACAAATCGAAACGATCGACTGAGGGATAACATGACATGCCTACCTTTGGGAATTCATTGGGCGATTAGGAGAACCTTTAGTATAGCGTTCAGTGTCGTCAAGGAAAGCTTATTCCCAAGTGTATTTGCCTCTCTTTTTCCGACATCTCGAAAAGGTTACTTCGTTGCTGCCAGGACGCGTTGAGCGCGATGACCCCAAAGCCCCGACGGCCATGAAATGGGCGGCCGCTGCCGTTGGTGAGTTGCCCCGTTGGCCTAGTGGTTGATGAATGGAATCCCGTTAAACTTGAGTGACGACATTTAACGAAGGCCAGTGCCGCAGAGATGAATTCGCCTTGAGATGACCGAGACCGAACCTGGCTCGGTCACCAGCAAGGGGCGCAAATTGGCTCTGAATGCTATTCTTTGCAAAACCGCCGGTTTTAACGATAGAGCGCCTTGATCGACCCCATCGACAAACTGTGCGCATCAACTGTCGGATCCATCAGATTCCCGCGAATTTCGCCGCCAGGGGATGTGGCCGAATGCAAATTGATGTACCACAATCCCGACACCAAATCGGATTCTTGACTTGCAGTGAGAACGGCATTGCCGACAACAGGCATTCCGGTAACACCGACAGCCACTGTAACCCCGGCACTTTGATTGGGCAGCGCCGGGCCATGAAAATGCATCGCGGTTGGCGCGCCTGTTAGACCACTCCAAGTGATGCTCCAGGACAATACCTTTGTGTCAGTATCAAATTCAATCGCAGCGGAGCCGGTTCCGAGCGAACCCGTGCCGATCCCGGCATTGGCAAGGGTTCCGTCCATGTCAGACACTATAGCGAGAACTTCCGCTGAGACTGGAGCGGCCAATAGAACTGTGAGGCTCAAAGCCATCGTCATAGTTATCAATTTCATCAGTTGTGCCTTTCAGAGGTTGTGGTCAAACGCGGGCTCGCCCTGCAGCTGTGCCCGATACCGAAAATTAACTATATCACAATTTCACAACTTATTTCGAAAACAGCTATTCGACTTCCGGCTGTCCCCATTAAATATTCCATCCGGGTACCAGTCGGCCGGATGCGGAGTTTTCTGGGGTTCGTAGACTCTCGGACCAAAAGTTTCCTGTTACAGTCTCACTCGGGGAGGCGAGATTCTTAAGTGTATGTTAGGAAAGTGGATCTATTTGATTTAGGCCGTCTTGTGGTGTTTGTTATTATTTCCGGGCTGGCAGCTCTACTTTTATCGTGCCCGCGTACGAAACTTCACAACGAGATTGTGTAACCACCCGAAAGCCGCCATTGCAATTGATCCCGCACTGGCATATATGGCACCCAATAAAAACGCTTGAGTAAACGAATATCCATCGTTTATCCCCATAAAAAGAGAAAACAGCATAATGTAAATTACAGTGATTGAGACTGCATTTCTGATCCGAATTTTTGTGGGTGCGTGGTTCGATGATATCAGCGGTAGGAGAATACCGTTCCAAATCTGCGCCGCAACAACGCCTATGCCAAAACCGCCAAAAGCGCCCCCGATTGCCAGATAGTGCCACGCTTCGGGCCTGCCAATAACAAAAATCGCTTGGATGATCGAGTATGCTCCTGCAGCGATCAGCGCAGCCTTCAAAACAGGTATTTGCCTAAATGACATGAGATTTGATTGTTTCTTGGTAAAAAATAGTCAGCTTCCTCTAAATGCGCGGTCACCTTAACAGTCCGTCGACATGTAATGCAAGAGCGATCTAGTCGTACTCTCACGTCTATGCTCTACGCACCCAGCTCTGTTCTACATGATAGTC
>JBLIOK010000148.1:0-6667 GCA_047639735.1 Candidatus Krumholzibacteriia bacterium
TCACTTCAGAATCTGAACTATCAACAACGAGAATATGGAAAGCTGGGCACCACGGGAGCAACACTTCAGGTTCAGCAGACTTTCTGTCATTGCTACAACCTGAATTGATCTTGGTCAGCTGTGGAGTGGGCAACGGCTACCATCACCCCAGTCACGGACCCTACATCGTCAGCCGAGCCGCTGCATCGGACACAGTGCCCTTGCTGCGCACTGATCTCGGCGGCAGCATCCGAATAAGATGGGAGTCCGGGGGCGCCATTGCTTGGCAAACTATGGTGAGTAGTGGGAAATTGCCCGCGCCGCCTTGACACTGCTTCTCCGCCTGCCTAAGATGCGCGCGATAGCGGCGAGCAAGGCGTCTTGAGTGGTCTAGCCGTCGTTTCGGAGTCTCCGGTTTCGCTCATCTCAGGTACCCACAGGGGCCTGGTCAACCGTTAAAGGGAGTCCTATGGGTGCGTTACGCAGTACCAGAGATATTGGTCTTGTGCCTGACTATGAAGGCAAAGTCCGCGACATGTTCGATCTCGATGATAAATTCCTCATTGTGTCTACTGATCGCATCTCTGCTTTTGATGTGATTATGGACGATATCGTGCCCGGCCGTGGCATTGTGCTCAACGTGATGAGTATGGCCTGGTTCCAGCACTTCTCAGATATCCCCAATCATGTGATCACCGCCGACCCCAAAGAATTTCCGGCGCCGTTTTGTGACCACGCTGAACATCTCGGCGGGCGCTCGGTGCTCGTTAAAAAGGCCGATCGCTTCGACGTTGAATGTGTTGTGCGAGGCTATATCGCAGGCTCGGGCTGGAAGTCATACCAAAATGACGGCACCGTTTGCGGGCACAACTTGCCCGACGGCCTGTTGCTCGCCAGTCCGTTGCCCGAGGCGATTTTTACGCCAGCAACCAAAGAAGACGAGGGACACGATATCAATATCCCTTTTGAAACAGCAGCCGAAATTGTAGGCCAAGAAAACGCGGTCACACTGCGCGAGATTTCCATGCGCCTGTACAATGAAGCCGCAGCATTCGCGCGCCCCAAGGGTGTCATCCTAGCCGATACGAAATTCGAATTTGGATTCATCGACGGCCGGATCACCTTGATCGACGAAGCACTGACGCCGGACTCCAGTCGCTTCTGGCCAGTGGCGTCCTACGAACCAGGACATGAGCCCGAAAGCTGGGACAAACAGATTCTGCGCAATCATTTGGAAACTCTGGACTGGGATCACGAATATCCGCCACCGCGTTTGCCGGTTGACGTGCTTGAAAAAACATACCAACGCTACCGCGAGATTTTGGACATTCTGTTTCCCGGGGAGGCCGAAAAATGGCAGCCGTATCTGTAAACCAGAAGCGGGCATTACTGAGTGTGACGGACAAATCGGGTCTAGAAGAATTGGGACGTTCCCTGCTGCGCGCCGACTACGAACTGGTGGCTTCCGGCGGCACGGCCAAAGCATTGCTGAATGCTGACATTGCGGTTACTGAAGTCAGTACGCTAACGGGTTATCCCGAGATCTTTGGGGGCCGCGTAAAAACGCTGCACCCCATCGTTCACGGGGGCATACTGGGGCCAACCCGCGCTTCTTTTTCCGAAACAACCGACTTGGGCATTGGACCCATTGACGTAGTGGTGGTCAACCTCTACCAATTCGAGAAGGCCGTCGCGGCGGGTGCCAACCAAGCTGAAGCCGTCGAAAAAATTGACATTGGCGGCCCAACATTGATGCGGGCAGCCGCCAAGAATTTTCAGCGGGTCACCGTGCTCAGCAGTCCTCAATTCTATGACAATTTTTGCCGCGAGTTGAGTGACAATAACGGCGAAACTTCTTTGGAGTTTCGTCGACAAATGGCGGTCTCCACATTTCGGTTAGTTGAACAGTATGACGATGCCATCGCCACTTGGCTGGAAGGCGAAACCAATACTCGGCCAGGCCTCGCGTTGCGGTATGGGGAAAACCCACACCAAGCAGCGTCGTTGCTATTGCCAAACACCAAGCTCGGCGAAAACCCCCTAAGCTCTGTTGGACTTCAGCAACATGGCGGCAAAGATCTTAGCTACAACAACATCATTGATCTGATAGCGGGCCTAAAATTGGTGGGCGACTTTGATGAACCCTGCTGCGCCGTTCTCAAGCACACCAACCCCTGCGGCTTTGGACTTGGCGGTGGGGTTGAGGGATTAAATCGCGCACTCGTGTGTGACCCGGTTTCTGCCTTCGGCGGCGTCTTTGCCTTCAATAACGAGGTGGATTTGCCCGCAGCTGAAGTGCTCGCCAAACGGTTTTTGGAAATCATCGTAGCCCCAAGCTACACCGAAGAGGCCCTGGCTCTGCTGACTAAGAAAAAGAACGTGCGGGTGCTGACGGCCAACCTGCCAGAGTTTTTGTCCAAGACATCTGGGCGAACCCGTTCTTGGGGCCAGCTTGGACTGCTCCAAGACGAAGACTCGGGTTTTCCCGAACTTGAAAATTGGACCGTAGCTGCCGGCGACGAACCAGACGAAGCGACCAGTCGCGCGCTCAAGATGCTCTGGAAGGTCTGCAAACATGGCAAAAGTAACGGCATCGTGCTCGGTGACTTGACCGCCACCTTGGGCCTGGGGTTTGGACAAATGAGCAGAGTGGATTCGACAGCCCTGGCGGTGCTCAAGGCCGGTCAACAAGAATTGGACTTGCAGGGTTGTGTGGCAGCCTCCGATGGCTTTTTCCCTTTCCCAGATGGAGTAGAGAAATTGGCCGCTGCCGGTGCGCGAGCGATCATCGCTCCGGGCGGTTCGATGAGAGATGGGGAAGTGGCCCAAAGAGCAGCTGAATTGGGCGTGACCCTGGTGCTCACCGAACGGCGACATTTCAACCACTAGCATGGGCTGTTTGTTGCGCGAATTATCTGTATATTAAGGACAGATGGGTCAGACGGGAACCGCATCGAATCGAGTCTGTTGCATACTCTGGCTGGCAGAGGGAATTTCTCACGGCGAAAGTGTGTACTATTCGTGCGGTATCATCTCCTGGTGAGCACCATTTTTTTGTTTCTATTGGGCGGTGACTTCACGCAAGCCGCTGCTCAAAACGAAGACCAATCTCGGTTGCACGAACTGAGAAAAGAACGTCGTGAAGCCGCGCGCTCAAAAAATCTCGCCAAGTCCAAGGCCGATGCGGCCGCACCCTTTGCCCTGCTGGTTATCCCCGTTGATTTCAGCGATTCCAGATTACCTTCTGACTGGAATAATACCGACTTATCGAATCGCCTCAACCTGACCAGCGGCGAATCCTTGCGTAACTATTTTGACGTTGCCTCATTCGGTAACGTTGATCTGCAGGTCACCATGGCGCCTCTGGTTAGGCTGCCCGACACCCGACGCCTATACAGTGATCGCGACCTCAACGGAAATTCAAGAACCCGAAAATTAGCCAGAGATGCGATCACCGCTGCTCGCGATTTTGGCTTGATATTTCGCGCCCTCGATAATGACGGAGCCGACGGACGGCCAGGCACCGAAGATGACGACGGTATGGTCGATGGTGTTCTGATCCTTCATGCGGCACCGGGCACAGAAAACGATCCCGCTGACGGGCTGATTCAAGCGCTTCAATTCTATCTCGACGATCCCGTTGTTCACCAAGGGGTAGCCGCATCGTTTTATGCCGTGGCGAGTATGCAAAGCGGCACGGGTATCTGGGCCCACGAGACGGCACACCTGATGGGCATGGAGGACCGATACGACCGTACACTACCAACGTCTGGTGCCAGCGAATCTTTTTCACGAGGTGGGTTGGGGAAATTCAGTCTTATGTCATCGGGGGCATGGGGCGTCAACCTCGGTAACGGGGCTGCCTTGCCGGATGGATATTCCGCGGCGCAATTGGGCTGGGTCACCGTTCGGGACCTGACCAACAATTCCGGCGAGCTGCAAACGCTTTTACCAGGGGAAGTGGGGCGCTTGTGGAGTCGGGGAAATGTCGCAGATGAGTTTTATATTCTTGAAACCCGCGACGCCATTCAAACGGCCCCATTCGATGCGGCCATCCCCAGCGGCCAACTGATGATCACTCATATCGACGAACGGTTGCCCGAAGGCGGTGTGTCCGAAGACGGCAATGGTGTCTGGCATTTGCGGGCACGCTTGGTCGAAGCAGATAACGATCGCAGACTTGCTACAGGTGACGACGATGGGCGCGATGAAGACCTGTTTCCGGGCCCACTTTCCGCGAACGAGTTCGGACCACAGACCACACCGTCAAGCACCAGTTATTTTGACGGACCAACTGGTGTCTCGATCGGCCAAATCACTCCCGGAGACGGGCAGGTGCAATTCACGGTTAGCCTAGATACCGGTCAATCTGTGACCTTTGATTACGGCTTTGAAAGCGACAGTGGCCTGCTGGAATTGCAAGCCCAATCAACCGGCCAACCAATCTCATCTTTACGTTGCCTCATGACCGCGACCTCTGTGCCTGCCTACGGCACTTTCATGGCAACCGGCACAACCACGGTTGACATCAATTTTGTAAAATCATCGACCGGCGTCTGGCTGCCAGAGCAGCCGAATGTTTGGAATCTAGACGCCGGAATTACCGAATCAGACCGCACGCGATTCCAATTTCAATGGATAGCCGAAGCCGGCACCATCGACATTCAAGCCCGTTGGTGGACATGGCTAAGTCTGGGCGAGGCCTTGGATTTTCGAGCCGCCTGGCCCGGTTCATGGACCGTAGCTCATCCGTCTAATAACACGGACACCACTTGGCTTCGCTGGACTGGTGCACCGTGGTTAACGACAAATCAGGAGGCGGTCTTGGCATGTGTGAACGCACAACACTCCACCTCGGCTGAATGGCCAAATGTTGCCTATGCCAATCGCGCTTATACAACCTTGACCAGTGCCGCTATGAGTTCACAAGTCATGGGGATACGCCTGACCCATTCCATCAGCATCGATCGCACGGACACGGTCCTTCCGCGAGATGGTGGACTTGTGGTTTGGGTGGGTCCCGACGGCAGGGAACATCCAGCCACACCGCTAGAAGGATATGGTTATCGAATCGACCGAATCTCCAATATGCCCTTGCACGGTGAAGATGCCTTTGCCGATCCCGAACTTCCGCTGACTGCGAATTTACCAACTTGGCGCACCGATGCTTTTCTGATCCCATCCGGTTTGGCCGGGCCATGGCAATTGCGCTTCAAATTTGCCTCGGACGGCCTTTGGCGGGCCCGTGGTTGGTACATCGCGGATATAGAGCCTTTGATGGCGCCGAATGCTGAAGAAAGGTTTGTCCCGGCCTGGACCACCGAACTCCGTTGGTTCTGGCCCTGGGCAGATGGGCTGCCGGTTGATTTTGATCTAGAAACGCGAACAGATGACGATGCCCTATGGCAGCCGATCGCTGTAGACATCAGCGCCACAAGCGAGCCCCAAGTATTTGTCGCCAGTGGTTCTCAAATTCTCTCCGCCCTCGCGGGCGGTGCCGGCCAGCGGCAACAAGTGAGAGTCGTGGGCCAAAGACCTGCAGGAGGAGTAGCCAGTCAGGCCGTGGTGATATATCCTGACGGGGGTCAGACGAGCAGCTCGAACCTGAGTGCCCCTTGGCCCAACCCGAGTCCAGGCCCGGTTAGCTTTACTCTGGAAATTGGCGGTGGGCAGTCGGGACAGCTAAAGATTTACGACTTACGTGGCCGGCTCATCGCCGGCAGCCAATATGGGCCGGGACAGCACCTGGCCGTTTGGGACGGGCGCAGCGACAGCGGTGCAGTTGCGCCTTCAGGAGTTTACATTTTTCGGCTGGAAGGATCCGGCCCGGTATTGACGCGCAAGGTGGTGCTCATTCATTGAAGAATCATGCAGTGAAGTTAGCTCAGGCGATTTTTTTACTCATCGTCGGGCAAGCGACTTCGATTTCCGCAGGTCCTATTTACGACCCATTTCTTGAAAATTTCCAAGTGGGTGCCTTCAGTAAGCCCGCCAACATCGGACTGATCAATGGTTGGCCGGCGAGTTTGCACCAACCCGTCCTCACTGACGAGGAGTGGTTGGCAGGAGCGGAGCAGGTTCTTGCGGTCGGGGAAAACAACCTCACTCAAAAATTTGTGCGGATGCTGGCGACCAGCGAATCAGAGGCTGAGAGCCACCTTGACGGAGCGAGACAGGCACTGGCAGACCTTAAAGCTCACCGAATTGGCTCTGAGTTCATTCGATTTTTGCGGTTTGAACGTCTGGCTGTTGCTCATTCAGACATGACCCTGCCAGCAAAATATCAAATCCAGATAGCCCAACAAATTGTGGACCAGGCCCAAGAATTTACTCTTGATGCGCGCCAGCTCTGGGCGTGGCGAATGAGAGCGACCACCCAACCGGCACTGTCCCAATGGCCATCCTTGGCCAAAATGGGGTCCTTTGACGTCAACAACGCCTGGGCAGTGTGGGCCGTGATGCGCAAGAATGCTGGTTTGCCCCTCTTTGATCCTGATGTGAGTTCCGAGGAACTCGGGGGCGTTGTTAGTCGGGTACGCAAAGGCTGGTTCAAACCTGAAGAACTGGCGTCATCGCCGTTAGAACCCGATTGGCAATCTGGCGTAGGTGCTATATTACTGTCTAGTAGCGATCTCGGCGCACATTTTAAGGCATTTTCTAACCCGCCAGCAAACTTTTCGAAACAGGG
>JBLIOK010000149.1:0-6661 GCA_047639735.1 Candidatus Krumholzibacteriia bacterium
ACCGAATCTTCAAACAAGAGTTTGCGGGGCTTTGCCAATGAGAATTCGTTGCTCTCGGACGTGTTCGACTCAGAGGGCAACAGTCTGGGACTGACAACCTTCCCAACCGTCTTTGATGTCGGCGGTTCCGTAGGTGACGATCCAAAAACACCAACTCAGATGCAGGTTACAGCAGCCACAACTTTGGGTGACCTGGCTTCCGAAATGCAATACAACCTGGAAATCAACTCCAACCCATCTGAAGTCAACGCAAAAGGACAGATTGTCTTGCGTGGCGAAGTGGGGTCGGATGCTGCTATCAGCAAGATTTCAGTAAGTGAGCAGGGCGTATCTAACAGCAACTTGACCAACGCTTTCGAATTTGCCGAGACCCAAGTCGCGGTGGATCAAAAAGACTTTTCCATGAGCACAATGGTCTATGACAGCCTAGGTGCCGAACATCCCATCAATTTCAATTTTGAAAAAGTGCCTGATCAAAACGAATGGATCTGGAGCGCTGAACTGGAGGGTACCGAAACCCTTTTGGGCGGCTCCAGCGGGCGTTTGAGCTTCAACGAGACCGGTTCCATCACCAGTTTCGTCTTTGACGATGGTTCAAGTAGCCTGACGTTCCAGCCTCAAGGCGATGGCGTGCAGGGTGCGGAAAACGTGGACCTCACCATTAATTTTGGCGAGATCGGGGCTTTGACCGGTTTGACCCAATTTAAAGGCGCGGGAAATCTGCAGTCCATCTCTGATGGCTACGGCACGGGCACCTTGGTCGATTACAACATTGACCAATCGGGCACGATCACCGGCATTTTCAGCAATGACACTTCCCAAGCTATTGCTCAAATTGGCATGGCTAATTTTTCGAATGCTGATGGGCTAACTCGTCAAGCCAACAACACTTATCGCCGAAGTGGAAACTCCGGCCAAGCGTTGGAAATGTTTGCTGGCACAGGCAATGGAACGACTCTGGTCGCCGGTGCCCTGGAAACCAGTAACGTGGATTTGGCTAAGCAGTTTACCGACCTGGTAGTGGCCCAACGGTCATTCCAGGCCAATAGCCGGGTGATCACCACTGCCGATCAGGTGATGCAGGAGCTGGTGAATATCATCAGGTAGTTTTGAGTCCGGGTAGGAGTCATTGAGCGGGTCGGCCGACGAAACCAAGGCCGACCCGGACTCAAACATCCGGAAAATCTTTGTCTGGGAGCTAAAGTTCATGATTAAAGTCACGAAACTCAATGGTAGGGAATTGGTCGTCAACGCCGATTTGATCGAGTTCATAGAAAGCACTCCCGATACACTGATCAGTCTCACGACTGGCCGCAAGATCATGGTGCTCGAAGAATTGGACGACGTCGTACAGAAAGCCGTAGGCTACCGCGCCAAAGCGCGCATTTATCCAGTCCCAACCGGTGGTACCGGTTCGGTATTCGAAGGCTAGTGCCTCAGGGCGAGCAGACCAGTCAGGGAATATAGGAGTTCGCAAGTGGACATTTCAACAGTCGTAGGCCTGGTTCTCGCTTTTGGTTTGATCGTATGGTCAATCCTTTTAGGCGGAAGTATCAGTGGCTTCATCGATGCACCATCGGTGGCCGTTGTGCTCGGTGGCACCTGCGGCGCTTTGTTGATCAACTTCCCCTTGCCTCGCATGATCGGCCTCGCTTCCGTTTTTAAGAAAACCCTCTTTTTCACATTAGAAGACCCTGATGCCGTGATTGCCAAAATGGTGGGCTATGCGGAACGCGCCCGGCGCGAAGGCATGCTTGCTCTAGAAGAGGATTCTGAAAGTGAAACTGATCCCTTTTTGCGCAAAGGATTGCGGCTAGCCGTAGACGGTACTGATCCGCAACTGCTGGAGAAAATACTCGAGACTGACGTTGAACAAATTGAATTGCGACACAGCGAAGGTTCGAAAATCTTGACGGCCGGTGGCGCCTTCGCGCCAGCCTTCGGTATGATCGGAACCCTGATCGGTTTGGTCAATATGCTTTCGAACCTCGAAGACCCTAGCCAAATTGGCGCCGGCATGGCAACAGCACTGATCACGACATTCTACGGTGCTGTGGTTGCTAACGCCTTCATGCTTCCGTTGGCCGGCAAGCTGGAGACACGCTCCAAAGAGGAGATGATCATCAAAGGCATGATCATCGATGGCATCATGGCCATCCAAAGCGGCGACAGCCCACGTATCGTCGAAGAGAAACTGAAATCATTCCTCTCGCCAACCTTGCGTGAGAAAATTGACGCCAAAACCGAACAGGCGGCCTAACCGGTAATTGGGCACTACGCCCCAACGGATGTCCGCCGGGAGGCCAGCAGTGGCTCGGAAAAAAAATATCACTGTCAAAAAAGGTCTCGATGACTGGGTGATGACCTATGGCGACTTGATGAGCCTTCTTCTCACCTTCTTTGTACTGATCGTCTCATTTTCATCCACGCAGGAATCGAAATTTGATCAGGCCGCGAACTCTTTACACGCGGCATTTGGTGTTCTGGCGTCTGCTAAGTCGGTCATCAACTTCAACGAGCCTTTGGTACCGCCAAATCAGGCTGCAAAAATGGAAATCGATCCTGACGCAGATGTAGTTTATGAAGTCCGTGAAGTGGAAAAACTGATCCTGGAAGCCGGCTTGGACAAACAGGTCGAGGTAGAAATCCGCGATGACGGGGTTCTCTTTCGTCTGAACGCTCCATTCCTGTTTGAATCCGGTGGCGCAAAGCTCTCTGCAGCGCCGAAAAGCTTGCTCTCAGAGATGTCTGGCTTCTTCACAAAGTACCCCTATGAAATCGAAATCGGCGGCCATACTGACGATATCCCCATCGGATCGGCAAAGTTTCCCTCCAACTGGGAGCTTTCTGCGGCCCGTGCTGTCACGGTGGCACGATACTTCCAAAGCATTGGGATGTCACCGGCAAGAATAGCTGCGACCGGATACGGGGAATTTCACCCCATCGCGGACAACGCAACGGCCGAGGGACGCGAGAATAACCGTCGAGTGGAGATATTTCTGCACTTGAAGCAGGCAGACTTGGAAAAGAAGACGGCGCTTCCGTTTAACGAATCGCCCATTCCAATTGACACTTCGGCTGCAGACAAGCCGGCTGAAAAACCGCCGGTGCGACAAATTATCAACCCGGTAACGGGTAAGCTGGGCGTACTGCCCATCAATAAATAGAAGGCAAGGAGAACAGCCCATGGCTGACAAAGAGGAAACAGAAGCGACCGAGGAGACCGGCAAGTCCAAATTCGCTCTGTTCGAGAACAAAGCGATCTTACTCGGCGTCATTGTAGTGGTGCAAGCACTGGTAGCTTTTGGTCTGACCCAGTTTTTGATTCTGCCTAAGCTGGGTGTACAAGATGCCAGCATGTCCGGGGAAACGGCTATCGAAGTCGAAGAAAGCGACCCCATGGAAATGGGGGTACTGGTTAGCCTGGAAGAAATCATCGTCACTTTGGCGGGCGACGCAAGCCGTCCGCGCTACTTGCGCATCGGGGTCAGCATCGAAGTAGCAGATCAGATGACGGCCGACATCGTGGCAACTCGTTTGGCGCAACTGCGCGACATCGTGATCATGACTTTATCCAACAAGACTGCAGATGAATTGGCTTTTCCAGAAGGCAAAAAGGGTTTACGCGATGAGATCTATCGCCGCGTGGACGACAAGATGCCGGCTGGAACTTTAATGAATATCTATTTCTCTGACTTAGTCGTGCAATAGGAAACAAGAGGACAATCGTGGCACTTGATAGCACTCACATTCCCGAAAACGATCTTGACGCGGCCATGGGTGCCGCCGAGGAAATGGTCGGTGCTGTCGACGGTCCCGACGTCGACTTTGAAGAGATACTGAACGCCGATTCAACCGATGATATAGCGGGCCTTGGCCCACGCAGATACGATTTTAATCGTCCCCACAACATCTCGAAAATCTTTGATAAGAATCTGCAGTCAGTAGCAGAGACATTTGCCAAAACTGGTGGCATCGATTTTACCTCATTGCTGCGCATGACTGTGATTGTAGAATTCAAAGGCCTGCATCAAACGACTTATAGCGATTACACAGCCGAGCTGCCCAATCCATCATGCGCTTCAATGGTGACATTAGCACCCCTTAAGGGCTATTCATTGATGCACATTGATTTGAGTCTGTGCTTTGTGCTCATGAAGAAGCTCATGGGCGGCGTACCGGTTTCGGAAGAATCCGTGCGAGAATTTACTGAGATCGAGCGTGGCATCAACGCAGGCTTAGTTGGGCGTTTCTTAGAAATATTCCGCAAGAGTGCCAAGAAGCATGTGGAAATCGATCCTAAGTTTGTCAGCCTCGAAAACAATCCCGCCTATCTGAGCGGCATTTCCGATGGCGAATCTCTGATCATCATGAAATTTCAGGTAAAGCTCGACACGGTTGAAGGACCGATGGAATTGGCCATACCCATATCTGCTTTTGGGCCGGTGCGCGATGTGTTCGATCCCCAACAGACGATCGAGCTGAGAACTGTAAATGAAAAGCAGGAAGACCGTGACAAGATTCTGAATATGATGCGGACAACCGATGGCGACCTTGTGGTTAGCCTCGGTGAAATCGGCACCAATTTAGAAGATATTCTGAACATGGCGGTGGGCGACATCATTCATCTACCTCAAACGGTAGACGCGCCTCTCGTGGTGAGTATACAAGGACAAGAAGCATGGTTAGGTGACGCGGGACGCGTTGGCCAGCACCGCGCTATCAAATTGATTCAGCAGCTGAACAAGGAGTAGGGCACATGACATTTGATGAAAACACAACGCCAGACAATGGTAGTGTCGCCGTAGCAGATGCTCCAGCAGCACCTGGACACGACGCCAGCACACTCTTGGACGAGTTGGGTTCCAATGGTAAGAACCCAGGGAATCTGGACTTGCTCCTCGATGTGAATTTAAAAATATCAGTGGAACTGGGTCGTGCTCAGTTAAAATTCCGCGATGTGCTTGATCTTTCGATCGGCTCAGTGGTCGAACTTGGTCGCCAAACCAGCGAACCAGTCGACATTTTGGTCAACGGCGCCTTGCTCGCATCGGGCGAAGTGGTGGTTATTGATGATCACTTTGCTGTGCGCATCACCAAACTTCTTGATCGTGTTGAACGACTGAAGAGGGTTCTATGATTCTGGCTATGGCATCTTTACAGGCTTCGTTTTTCGCTTCGGTCACACCTGAATCGACGTTCAGTGCCGGTGGAGCCCATTGGTGGCAAACTGTTGGCGGCATGCTACTGGTCTTTGGATTGCTGATAGTTTGCCTCAAGTACCTAGGGCGCTTTAATCGGCGACATGGCGACCAGCAGGCTGACCTGAAGGCTGTCTGGAACCTAGGGCCCAAACGCGAGATCCAAGTTCTGCGTCTAGGGGACGAGGTGCACTACATATACCGCCATGAAACGGCGATGGTGCTCTTGAAAAACGAGCCGCTGGTCAACTTTGAGCGGCTGCAAAAAAAGCATCCTGATTCGGCTGAAGCCCAAGGCTGGCAGCGCTTTCTCCCCGGCGGATTGTCACTCAATCCAGGGGCGGCAAAAACTGCCGATCCTGTTGGAGACTTGACCACTTCCTGAACGATTCCCGACCAGCTCAATATCAATGGCTTGTATGAGAGAGAATGAAAATTCTCTCTCATTTTCTATCAACTCATCTCATGGCCTCTAATCTACCTATTTGAGACCAATCCGGCCGAGCCTTCCCCTGTGTCAAGTGGCACGTCCATTGCCTTATGTCAGCAACAACACAGGTCTCTGTGGGCGGCAAAAATGGCCTACTTCCGAAAGATGAAGGCATTGAATTTCAGGTTTCATAAAACTCGCCAGTTTCAAATTATTGGCGCCTTAGTGCTGATTACGGTTTTCTCCGTTCTGCTGACGGTGCCAGTCATGGCGCAAACGGCACTGGGCGGAACCTCCGTTATCGATCCTATCGACCAAACGCCACCAGCTTCGCCGCCCATCACCTTGACTCTTGAAGGAGCGCAGGGTCCGGCTGGTTTGGATTCCGCCCTCAAGATAATGCTTTTGATGACGCTGCTTTCCTTGGCGCCAGCCTTTCTGATCCTACTCACCAGCTTCACCCGAATTGTTATTGTGCTCGGCTTCTTGCGACAAGCTATTGGCGCCAATCAAGCCCCGAACAATCAAATCATCATTGGTCTGGCCTTGTTCCTGACAGTCGTTGTGATGGCGCCAACCCTCACCAAAATGAACGAACAAGCCATCCAGCCCTTTATGAATGAAGAGATCGGTCAAGAAGAAGCCTTTGCCAAGGCCCAGGTGCCGCTCAAAGAATTCATGCTCAGTCAAGTGCGCGAAAAAGACGTGGCTTTGTTTTTGGACCTGACTCAAACCGACGCGCCGGAAGATCCATTGATGCTGCCGATGTTGGTTGTTGTGCCCAGTTTTGTGATAAGTGAGCTAAAAACCGCCTTCCAAATGGGCTTCATCATGTTCATACCCTTCCTGATCATCGATATGATTGTGGCTTCGGTATTGATGTCTATGGGAATGATGATGCTGCCACCGGTGCTCATCAGTTTGCCTTTCAAAATTCTACTCTTCGTACTGGTTGACGGCTGGTTCTTAGTGGTCAAATCACTAGTCCAGGCCTTCCAGTAATTGCGAAAGGACGCAACCAGATGACCGC
>JBLIOK010000150.1:0-6654 GCA_047639735.1 Candidatus Krumholzibacteriia bacterium
CAACTAGAACCGGTAGACTTGATTCAGGTCTTCGCTCTTGCTGGGGACAAGGCCGACAATATCCCTGGTGCTCCAGGCGTTGGAGATAAAACCGCCCAAAAGTTGATTCGGGAGTTTGGTACTCTTGAAAACCTTTATGATTCGCTGGAGGCGAGCAAGCTTACGCCTCGGCTGAAACGGATTCTGAGTGAGAACAAGGATCAGGTGTTCCTTTCGCGCGATCTGTTCATCATGAAAGATGATGTTGATATCGAGTGCAATTGGGATGCGATGAACACGACACTGCCTGACAATTCAGAGGTAGTTGGACTGTTGCAAGAGTTAGGACTTCGTAGAATCGTGGCCATGATTGACAAGCTCAGTGGGCAAACGATGGACAAGCCAAAGACTCCGCCAGCCAAATCGCCGAAAGCTCAACCAAAAGCGAAGGCTGCTGTTGATAGCGAAGAGAAGGAAGCTGATTGGGCCTCGGTTCGGCAAGAACGCGGATATGAGTTGTTGGATACGGATGCAAAATTATCAACATGGCTCGACAACTGGGACGAGTCATCTCCGTTGGCGGTGGATACTGAAACCGATGGTTTGCGACGAGATCTTTGTCGATTAGTGGGAGTGTGCCTGGCTGGAAGAGATCATTCCGGAGCGATGATGTCACCCGCATATGTGCCGGTCCTTTGGCGCGAGGGAGGAGATTCAGGCGAAGTTGACACTCTGTTCCCAGTGGGTATAGAGCATTCGAGGTTGGATGATGTGAAGGCTATTTTAGCCCCTGTATTGGCCAACGCAGCTCTGAAGGTCGGGCAGAATCTGAAGTTCGACGAATGGATCCTCGGCCGTCATGGCATGCCATTGGCTGGGCCGCGTTTTGACACAATGATAGCTTCTTATGTTTTGGATCCGGGGCGGATGAGCCATGGACTGGACGACTTGGTTCGCGAATTTTGCGATCATGCCATGATGCCGTTCAGTGGCCTATTTGCCAAAGGTGACCGGCTAAAAGATATCCTTTCGGTTGATGCCGATAGACTGGCACTGTACGCCGCCGAAGATGCCGATTACACCTTTCGCTTATACGAAGTTCTCACGCTGCTACTGAGTGAATCGGGTTTGCAGCATATCTTCGATGATATTGAAATCCCAGTGTCCGCGGTATTGTTGGAAATGGAGCAGAATGGAATACGCATTGATCGCGCATTTATGACCAAGTTGCGCGATCAATTTGAGGCTGAAATAAGCAAACTGCACGACAGTATCATCACCAGTGCCGGTGAAGAATTCAACATTAATAGTCCGAAGCAACTGCAAGTTATCCTTTTCGATAAACTGGGTTTGAAGCCTACAAAAAAAACAAATACGGGTTGGAGCACAGATGTCTCGGTGCTGACCTTACTCGCGGATGAACACGAACTCCCGGCGCTTATTTTGGAATACCGGCAGGTGGCTAAACTGCAAAGCACTTACGTGGAGAAATTGCCTGAACTTGCGCATCCAGGAACTGACTTGATCCATACTTCATATAACCAAGCGGTGGCGGCCACCGGGCGCCTGTCGAGCTCGGACCCAAACCTGCAGAATATTCCGATCCGGTCGGCCCTTGGTCGCGAAATCCGTCGCGCCTTTGTGCCGCGCAAGAAGGGGAATGTATTTCTTTCAGCGGATTATTCGCAGGTCGAATTGCGTTTACTGGCACACTTGGCGAACGATCATAGTTTGCTGACTGCCTTTCAGGAGGGCGCCGATGTTCACCGCAGGACTGCTGCGCTCATTGCGAACGTCGCCGAAGACGAAGTAGATGCCGAAATGCGGTCACGCGCTAAGGCCATTAATTTTGGCGTGATTTATGGCATGGGCGCGCGTGCCTTGGCCCGACAAATAGGCGTCAAGGTGAAAGAAGCCAGTGCTTTCATTGAAACCTATTTTGAAACCTATCCGGGCGTGAAGGTATTCATTGAGGAGACACGGGCCAAGGCCCATGCTGATAAGTATGTTGAGACCTTGTTAGGGCGACGACGGCTTCTGCCTGAAATAGATTCGTCTAACAATAGAACCCGCAGTTTTCAGGAGCGTATTGCCGTTAACACACCCATTCAAGGCACTGCTGCCGATTTGATCAAACTGGCGATGCTCAGAATCAGTGCCGCATTGAAAGAATCGGATACCAATGCCTTGTTACTGTTGCAAGTGCATGATGAGTTGGTCTTAGAAGTGCCTAAGCAGGAATTGGAAGCTGTACAAAAGATCGTGCGTGAGGGGATGGAAGGTGCTATGGATTTGAAGGTGCCACTGGTCGTTGATATGCACAGCGGGGCAAACTGGGCCGAGGCCCACGGGTGATGTGTTCAATGAAGGTTTGGGCATTGACGGGACCAATTGGAGCTGGCAAGTCGACGGCTAGTCAATTCTTAGCCTCTCATGGTGCTGCAGTCGTTGATGGCGATTCCTTGGGACACCAATTGCTAGATCGTACAGCAATCAAGAATGCCATCGTGAGTCGGTTTGGCGCCGCTTGTGTTACGGACGGCTTGGTTGATCGGAAGGCATTAGGCGCCCTCGTATTCAAAGATCAGGAGGCTTTGGCGTCTTTAAATCTTATCATGCACAAGCCCCTCGTGGATCTAGCAATCGAAAAAATCGACACAATCGCCAAAGCAGGGAATCATAAGCTTGCCGTGTTTGAAGCGGCCGTGTATTTTCGACTTCCATCACCGCCTCCAGTCGATCTGGTTTTGGTGGTTACAGCCTCAGATGAAGTCCGGAGTCAAAGATTGGTCGACCGCGGACTAAGCCTAAAAGAGGCACAAAGTCGAATCATTGCCCAGTCGGATATGCAGGCAAAATGGCAAACGGCCGACTGTACTTTGGTTAACAATGGAAGTCTGCAGTCACTGGAAAGACAACTTCTGTCTCTCATGAATCAGCAAAATTTGGGAAGTGAGTCCGCCTCGTGAAAGAAACTATCGAGCGCATCAACAATTGTATGGAACGTCTTGAATCTCTCAAGGAGGGTCTTTGACTATCCGTCGCTGCAAAAACAATTGGGCGCATTAGAGGCTTTACAGGCCGAACCCGATTTTTGGTCTGACCAGGATGAAGCAACCAAAACGCTGCGCAAAGTGCAGTCACTTAAGCAATGGGTTGTGCCCTTGTCAGAAGCTGCTGCAACGGGAGAAGAGTTGCAATTGATGTTGGAGATGATGCAGGAAGAGAACGATGAAGAATCGGTCGTTGAAGTTGAGCAAAGCGTTACTAGCCTTGAACGCACCGTCGAAAAACTGGATTCGCAATTTCTATTGAGTGGTGAAGATGACGAGCGTGGCGCTGTCCTTGAGATCCACCCAGGCGCTGGTGGAACCGAAAGCCAGGACTGGGCTCAAATGTTAATGCGAATGTATAACCGGCATTTTGAGCGCAACGAGTGGAAGAGCAAGACTCTAGACATCCAATCTGGGGATGAAGCTGGCATCAAAAGTGTCGTCTTGGAAATAGATGCCCCTTTTGCCTATGGTTACCTAAAGAGCGAATCGGGCGTTCACCGACTGGTGCGAATTTCGCCATTTGATTCGCAAAACCGTCGACACACGTCCTTTGCGTCGGTCTATGTTTACCCATTGGTCAACGACGACGTTGAAGTTGAAATTGATTCGACCGACTTGCGCATAGATACCTATCGCGCTTCGGGTGCTGGTGGACAGCATGTCAATAAAACTGACAGCGCTATTCGGATTACTCACGAACCCTCGGGAGTCGTGGTTCAGTGCCAAAATGAACGCAGTCAGTTGCGCAATCGAGAGAGCGCCATGACTATGTTGAGGGCTAAGCTCTACATGTTGATCATGGAGGAGCGCCAAAAAGAACGCGATGAAATCGAGGCGGAAAAATTGGAAAACGCATGGGGTAGCCAGATTCGCAGCTATGTCTTGCAGCCTTACACAAAAGTGAAAGACCATCGCACTGACTTCGAATCAGGAAACGCGATTGGTGTGCTTGATGGTGACTTGAATCCATTCACTGAAGCGTACCTTCGCATGATGGGCGCGAAAAGAAAAACTTCGTAAACGAATCCCTGGCAAAGGAAGGCCAATTTTGGCAACGCAAGATAATGATCCGGAAGTGAACGACGCTGCGGCCGAAAGCCCGCACCGCTTGGTGGAAATACGTCTAGAAAAAATGAAAGAACTGGGGGAGCAAGTCGATTTGTACCCCTACAAGTTTGATCGCTCGCACACCAGTGTCCAAGCCAG
This sequence comes from Candidatus Krumholzibacteriia bacterium, assembly GCA_047639735.1. GTDB lineage: Bacteria > Krumholzibacteriota > Krumholzibacteriia > LZORAL124-64-63 > LZORAL124-64-63 > JAGRNP01. The sequence goes on from JBLIOK010000150.1 coordinate 4,242, forward strand.
GGAACAAGAAGATACCCTGGTGGCTGACGAGGCGATTGTCCGCTTCCCTGGTCGTATCATGGCTAAACGTGGTACCGGTAAAACTCTCTTTGTCCCCATTCAAGACGAATGGGGCATATTGCAGGCCTATTTTCGCAAAGATGATCTTGGTGAGGAGAAGTTTCACCAAATCCAAAAACTGATCGACATCGGCGATTGGATTGGTGTGGAGGGGACGCTCTTCCGTACCCGCACCGATGAGCTGACAATTAAAGCCACGGGCTTCACTTTCCTGGCCAAGGCTATTTTGCCGTTGCCTGAAAAGTTTCATGACTTGAGTTTGGAAAACAAAAGCCGCCACCGCCATTTGGATCTGGCGATGAATCTTGAGAGCCGCGAGCGGTTTAAGTCACGCAGTGCGATCATCACGGACATCCGTAGCTTCTTTGCTGAACAAGAATTTTTGGAAGTAGAGACTCCTGTTCTGCAGACATTGTATGGTGGTGCGACGGCGCGTCCATTCACGACCCACCATAATGCCTTGGACATGACCTTCTATATGCGCATCGCTGATGAGTTGTATCTCAAACGACTCGTCATCGGTGGCCTTGAGCGTGTGTATGAAATCGCCAAGGATTTTCGAAACGAAGGCATGGACCGCACTCACAATCCTGAATTTACGATGCTCGAGTGCTACGCGGCCTATTGGGACTATTATGACATGATGGATCTTACCGAATCCATGTTACGACGATTGGCCATAAAGTACGGTGACGAAGGCCGGCTGAAGTACGGTGATTTGGCAATGGATTTCACCCAGCCTTTCGTTCGATTGCGATTCATGGATGCCTTGGCCGAAAAAACTGGTCAGGATTTGATGAAGGCAGAAACCGCAGAATTGGTTGAGCTGGCGAAAAAACACGGTGCAGTCATCAAAAAGGGAATGGGGCGGGATAAAATTCTGGATGAATTGTTCGCCGTCTTAGTGGAGCCCGATTTGGTGCAACCGACTTTTGTTATGGACCATCCCCAAGAATTGTCCCCTCTGGCCAAGGCGCATCGGGAAACCGAAGGTCTGGTCGAACGGTTTGAATTGTTTGTTGCTGGATTTGAAGTGGCCAATAGCTTCAGCGAATTGAATGATCCGCGCGAGCAAAGACGACGCTTTGAAGACCAGAAGGCATTGATGGAGGCAGGCGATGATGAAGCGCAGCCCATCGATGAAGATTTCTTGCGGGCGATGGAACACGGTATGCCACCCACCGGAGGGATGGGCATGGGGATTGACCGTTTGGTGATGCTCCTTGTGGACACCAATAATATCCGTGACGTGCTTTTGTTTCCTCATATGAAGCCAGAGCAGTAATCATGAACTTTGCGACCTACATTGCGAAGCGTTATTTGCGCAGTCGGGGCAACAGCCGGTTTTTGAGTCGAGGAAGCGTGACTGCCATCGTAGGGATTGCCATCGGTGTGATGGTCCTCAACATTACGCTGGCGGTAATGAATGGATTCCATTCTGAAATGCGCCGAACGTTTGTAGAAAACATGCCCATGGTGACGGTCATCACCAGTAAACCCGAGGGTTTTACGCAGGTCGGCGCTCTTATGGATTCGATCGCGACCTATCCGGGAGTATCGGGAGTTGCGCCCTATATCCGTCAAGAGGTGCTGGTCTCATCGCCTCGCACAATTGGACCGCCTCGGCCTCAGGCAGGCATGATATGGGGTATCGAGCCAGACCTGATCGATACGGTACAGCCCATGAGCCAGTTTGTGAAACCAAACCCGGAAGTGATCGCCACACTTAATCGTCCGGGTGTGCCTCGCGTTATTTTGGGAGCAGAGTTGGCGATGTCCATTTATGCTGCCATTGGTGACACCGTGATATTGACCTCGGTCAACGGGGAACTGGATCTCAATAACATTGCCGCGGTGAGCGAAGAGTTCGTCGTCACCGGTTTTTTTGAGACAGGTATGTACGAATTTGACAGTAAGTTTGTGTACACTGGGATCGAAGCGGCGGGCGAGTTCTTGGGGTACCTGCCTGGCGGAGCTTCCATGTTGGGCATCAAAGTCGATGACCTGATGCGCGCAGATGTGGCCGCCGATGGCATAGAAGAAATTCTCGGGCGTGATTATTACGCGACAGACTGGATGGCTTTAAATGCCAATCTCTTTCAGTGGATCAAGCTGGAGAAAGTGATCATGGTATTGTTGCTTGGCATGATCATCTTGATTGCTGGGTTCAACATCGTCGGCATTTTGACCATGATGGTGGGTGAAAGACGGCGAGAGATCGGGATCATGTTGGCGATGGGCGTACGGCGCAAACAAGTGATGGGGATCTTTCTACTCAATGGCCTTTGGCTTGGTGCCGTTGGCGTTTTTTGGGGGAGTTTAGTCGGGCTCGCAGGCATCTTTTTACTGGATA
>JBLIOK010000151.1:0-6641 GCA_047639735.1 Candidatus Krumholzibacteriia bacterium
TGAGGCTAATAGCAGGATTCATCAGGCGGGAAAAGCCTGTGGCCGTGCTGGAGCTGCCGTTTGATTGAGCAAAAGAAGTTGAACTGATCAGGATAGCAACAATGAGAGCAAAGCTCCCTAGCGTAGAGAATTTATGCATTGGTTTGACCTTTCAAGCATGATGCCTCCAGTAAATTGGAGGTGTTCAATTGAATTCAGTAACGAATGGTTAAAGAGTTGAATTCAGCTTGAAAGAGGGGGAGCGCGCGGAGCAAATGTTCGGGGCAGTTGATAAGGAAGAGAAATTTCAATGGCCGTTGCGTCGGCGATTTCTGTGGTGACATGCACCGCAAATTCAACTCCATCAGGCAAAGCTGAAGGAGCATGTTTATGCCAACAACAATACTCACAATGGATTTCTGTGAACGGTTGATCTGCCGAGGCTTCGTGCGAATGAATGGTGAGCGGGGCTAGCGCAGCAGCCAGTGAAAGCAAAACGCACACTGATAATCCGGCGTGGAGTCGCCGTAGGTTCGCTTTGCTGATGCCGCTGTTGATGTTCAATCCGCTCGATTCCTTATTTGGGCAGCCACCTGATCTCCGTTCAATGGTAGGTGAATAATTCGTCCACAACAAGGTCGAGAAAAAACTTTAGGCGGAATGGGCCACGATCTTGAGTTTTGCGATAAAATTCGCCAAGTCCGAAAAGTCTCCATCTTTTTGGGCGTTGTTATGGTGCCAAATTTGAAAGGCCTCCAAGCGCTGTAGTATAAATTGTCGCGACACGCGCAATTGAGCCAAATTCAAAAAGTATAACTCTGCTCGCTGGTCCCATTGAACCGCCAGCCGCAATTGGTTTTTTGCACGATCCGAATGCCCCAGCATGATATCAATCAACGAAGCACTGATCAAAGCGTTCCAGGTGTTTCCCCAGGGATCAAATCCGTCACTTCTTTCGCACAGAACAATGGCGGTTTTTGGTGCGCCGATCAGCGAATTGCGCCACGAGACGTCGCTGCCTGGCCCCAGTAGCAACTGCGGACCCAGCTTGCTGCCCAGCGCCGCTTGCCGTTCCGAAACGGTAACCGCAAAGATCCCGTCTCGGTTTGCTGCGGCCATCGCTTCAGGACTAACCGGAGGTTGGTAAATGACTAATGATTTGGTGCTGCCCTTTGGAAAACTCTGACCCTGTTGGTCAATCAGCGGGGCCAATTCCCGCGTGAGGGCAATGGCCCGTATAATAGGGTCGGCCGGCAACTCATCTCGTAAGGCAGAGGCACGAGTGTGCATATTCCACCAACCGATGGCCGAGATCGCAACCAAGGCGACCGTCAGTATGCTTTTGCGTTCAAGCAAGCGCAAAGGAAGCGCTTCAGCAATCGTTAAGCTCAGGCCGCCAGCCGCAACATACGCTAAATAAGGGTGGGTTTGCGTAACCAGTATTAACGAGGGCCCGAGGCTCAGCATGGCTCCAAAAAGCGCAGTGAGGGGCAAATACCGACCGCGTTTCCAGCACCAAAATCCCCAAACTGCCCAGACCATGAACAAGAGACTGCCGTAGCCCGCCAATTTCCAGGTGAAATTGGCGGCATAAAATGGTCCCGGAGTAGCGAGCCAGGTGCCAAAGATGCCGATGTTGCCCAGCATGATGCTCAGGCCGCCAGTATTGTACGGATCGGCCTCGCCGGTGGAAAATCTTTGGAAGAGGGCGACGCTTTCGTAGCCAACCGCCACCAAAAGGGCGCCAATAGCCAGCAAACTACCGAATTGAGGCTTAATGTCTTGTTTGCGATATCCCCACCAAAGGGTCATGGCAAATAATATTGGCAAGCCAAACCCTGGTTCTTTGGCCAGAATGGAGGCGATTCCCAAACCTGTGGCCAAAATCCATCGTTTGGTGCCGCCAAACCACCAACGTTCAACGGCTGCCAACGCCAGTACTCCGGCCAAAAGCTCTTGAATGCCCGACGCCCAATAGAGAGGTGTGAATGCGACTGGTGAAGCAGCGAACAGACAGCCCGCAATGAGGCCTGTATTCGGTCTTCCCGTACTTTGGCGGGCAATACGGGCTATAATGACTGCGCTCAGGCCATGCAGCAGCAGCCGTAAAACAGTGTGAGCGACGGCATTGAGGCCAAAAAGCGGCCAGGTAAGCGTCCACCACAGGTCTTGGCTCAACCAGCGGGCAGGCAGGCCTGGCTCTCGTGCCAACATTCCGGCCGATCGCGCCAGTTGGCCCCAGTCATCTAGGCACCAATAGCTTTCTAGCGCCGGCCAGCGGGATAGGCCGACCGATAAAAAGACCACGAGGTCGAGTTTGATGGCTTGAAAGATGGCTTTCATGTCCGTGAGACTATCATGTAAGGCATTTGGCGGCTACGATCTAAATAGCTTCTGCATGCCGCGGATTGAGATATTTCACCAATCACCCAAATACCTGCAAAAAAAGCCACAGAATCTTGACAAAGGGGTATCACCCGCTTAATGTTCCCGATCCACGGAAGCGGCAAGGGCCCTCTGGGCGCTTCTAAGGCCGTGGCTCTCTGCGTTTAAGTTACGCAGGAATAACAACTTAAGTTTTCGGTCCGCCGCCCAGAAGGCCGGTTAGCGAGCATTTGCGAAGCTGATCCGCCCTAGGCCCGAAACAAAATTTGGCAGAATAGCAGGAGAAAAAGTTGCCTACACTCAGTCAGTTGGTACGCAAGGGCCGTAAGCCCCAACACAAGAAGAGCAAGTGTCCCGCTCTGCAGTCTTGCCCACAGCGCAAGGGTGTTTGCACGCGCGTCTATACTCAGACACCGAAAAAACCAAACTCGGCACTGCGTAAAATTGCACGTGTGCGTCTGACCAACGGAATTGAAGTGACTGCATATATCGGTGGCGAGGGTCACAACCTGCAAGAGCATAGCATCGTGCTGGTTCGTGGCGGCCGTGTGAAGGATTTGCCTGGTGTTCGTTACCACATTATTCGTGGTACTCAGGATGCTTCAGGTGTGGATGATCGTCGTCAAGGTCGTTCGAAGTACGGCGCCAAGCGCCCTAAGGCCGACGGCAGTTAGAATTTGGTTTTTGCTCTTAACGCCCTTTAAGAGTCAGAACAAGAGCAAAAGTTTTTGAGAAACGAATTGCTGACTTGAATGTCATTTTTATGGCTCGGGTCAGCGCAAATTGCGGAAAGTCCGCCCAGGAGATACGAAATGTCGCGACGCAGGTCCCCAGAAAAACGAGTTTTGCCAGCCGATCCACGGTTTGGTGACATCATGGTGACAAAGTTTATCAACTACACCATGCGGGGCGGCAAGCGCAGCGTTTCAGAGAAAGCATTCTACAGTGCTCTTGATATGATCAAGGACAAAAGCGGGCAAGATGGCATTGAGGTCTTTCGGGCCGCATTGACCAACGTTAAGCCAGCTGTAGAAGTGAAATCCCGTCGTATCGGTGGTGCCACCTATCAGGTGCCTGTCGAAGTGCGGAATGAGCGGCGGACCCAACTGGCTATGCGCTGGTTGATCGGTTACGCACGTAGTCGTCCAGAAAATACGTTTGCAGAACGTTTGGCGGCTGAATTGCTTATGGCGAGCAAAAACGAAGGACCGTCTATCAAGAAGCGCGAAGACACTCACCGAATGGCTGAAGCGAACCGTGCGTTCGCCCACTGCCGCTGGTAAGGGTCCCTCTCGTTCGCCGACTAGCGCAAGAATTAGCGAATGGATCGCATTTTGATTCTGAATTCAGTTCAGGGTCACGAATAGTCTGACTGGCCTCGCAGATGGATCTGCCTGGGTCTAGGACACTGGAGACGTACTGCCCGTTGGGGTTATGTGCGCGTTGTTTGTCTGGGTTTGTATGTTGTGCTGTCATTTTGACGCGCGGCATGAAATCCCGCACAGTCTGGGAGAGGTTGGTGGCTCGGGAAGTTGCACTCGACATGGTCCGTAATATCGGGGTCATGGCTCATATCGACGCTGGGAAAACCACGACGACTGAGCGGATTCTGTTTTATACGGGCCGGGTGCATCGACCGGGCGACGTCGATGACGGCGCCACTCAAATGGACTACATGGAGCAGGAGCGAGAGCGCGGCATAACGATTCAATCGGCCGCGACCACCTGCACTTGGCGGGATCACCAGATCAACATCATCGACACGCCGGGTCATGTCGATTTCACCGCCGAGGTGGAACGCAGCTTGAGGGTGTTGGATGGAGCTGTCGCGGTTTTCTGTGGCGTAGGTGGCGTTGAGCCCCAGTCCGAAACCGTCTGGAGACAGGCCGATCGCTACGGGGTGCCTCGTATCGCGTTCATCAATAAGATGGACCGTTTGGGGGCTGACTTTGGCGCCGCGGTCGCAAGCATGGTTGATCGCCTTGCCGCTAATCCGGTGCCTATTGCTTTGCCGATCGGGGCAGAGGACACTTTTAAAGGCGCGATCGATTTGCTGACTATGGAAGCTCGGATCGAGAATGTAGACGATCTGGGCGCAACTTACAGCACCGCCATGATCCCAGCCGAGATGGCTGAAGAAGCGGAGCTGGCTCGGGCTGAAATGATCGAAGCCCTGGCTGAAGTTGATGAAGAGTTGATGGAGCTTTTTCTCGACGAGAAAGAGTTGACCATTGAGCAGATTTCCGGCGCACTGCGCCGCGCAACCTTGGCTGGCGATATTGTGCCGGTTTTGGTTGGCTCCGCCCTGAAGAACAAGGGCGTGCAGCGGTTGCTCGATGCCATCGTTGACTACTTGCCTTCTCCGTTAGATCGGCCGCCTGTTGAGGGCACCGGAAAAGACGGAACAGGTGGGCAGGTCCGCAAGTCGGATGATGACGAGCCTTTCAGTGCCTTGGCCTTTAAGATTTTGGCTGATCCCTTCGCGGGTAGGTTGGCTTTCTTGAGGGTGTACAGCGGAAAGCTGGACGCGGGCAAGACGGTGCTGAACGTCAACACGGGCAAGCGGGAGCGGGTCAATCGCCTTTTGAGGATGCACGCTGATAAGCGTGAAGACTTGAAAGAGGTTCGTGCTGGCGACATTGTCGCTGCCGTGGGCTTTAAGCAGATTCGCACTGGGGATACCCTGACTGTTCAGGAAAGCCCTTTGCTGCTCGAGGCTATGGATTTTGCCGAGCCGGTCATTTATATGGCCATCGAGCCAAAGACCAAGGCCGACCAAGACAAGTTGGGCGATGCGCTGAAGTCGATGGCTGAAGAAGATCCATCGTTTCAGGTTCGCAAGGACCCAGATAGCGGTCAGACCGTGATCTGGGGAATGGGCGAACTGCACTTGGAGATCATGGTCGATCGACTGGGTCGCGAGCATAAAGTCGCGGCTAATGTGGGAAGGCCACAAGTGGCTTACCGCGAAACGGTCACCGCCCAGGTCAAGCAACGCGGCTCATACGAGCGCGACTTGGCGGGCAAAACGAATTTCGCCGAAGTGGAGCTGGTTATTGCTCCGGGCGATTACGGGACAGGGAATACTTTCGTCAACGAGTTGGCGAGCGATGAGATTCCCGCTGAATTTGTCCCGTTTGTTGAGGACTCGGCCAAGCAAGCCTGTGGAACGGGAGTGCTGGCCGGATATCCCCTGGTCGATGTTGCCATCCGGCTTACCGGCGGCAAGTTCGAAGAAGGGGAGTCGACAGAGATGGGGTTCCGGAATGCGGCGGTTAATGCCCTCTGGGACGGCGCTAAAAAGGCCAAGCCAGCTCTGCTCGAACCCGTCATGGCTGTGGAAATATCTGTTCCGGCAGATTTTCTCGGCGAAGTGACTGGGCATCTCAACTCTCGACGCGGTCGGGTGATGGGGATGGAACAACGCAAGAATGAGCAAATCATTCAGGCGGAGGTTCCCCTGGTTGAAATGTTCGGTTACGCGACGCAGTTACGTTCGCTGACTCAAGGTCGGGGCGTGTTTACGATGCAATTGTCGAGGTACGAAAAAGTACCGGGGAAGATAGCCGCAGAAATAATGCGGCTGCACGCTGGAGCTTGAGCTGGAAAAAATCCAGTATGAAGGCCGAAGCACTTTTCAGGAGGTAGCCAGCGATGGCACGCGAAAAGTTCGAACGAACTAAAGATCACGTCAACGTCGGAACCATTGGTCACGTTGATCATGGCAAGACCACATTGACAGCCGCTATCACCGAAGTTTTGTCTAAGGTGGGCTTGGCTGAATACACGCCTTTCGATCAAATCGATAAGGCACCCGAAGAGCGCGAGCGCGGTATCACTATCGCCACCGCTCATGTTGAGTACCAAAGCGAGACGCGTCATTACGCTCACGTTGATTGCCCTGGTCATGCTGATTATGTGAAAAACATGATCACTGGTGCTGCCCAAATGGACGGCGCTATTTTGGTGGTTTCGGCTGCCGATGGCCCTATGCCTCAGACTCGTGAGCACATCCTGCTCGCTCGTCAGGTTGGCGTGCCTTATATCATCGTCTTCATGAATAAAGTGGACATGGTCGATGACGAAGAGTTGCTGGATCTGGTTGAGATGGAAGTTCGTGAGCTGCTGGACATGTACGAGTTCCCCGGCGACGACACCCCGATCATCCGTGGCAGCGCTTTGAAAGCCTTGGAGTCGGGTGACGCCGAGAGCGAAGAGGCCAAATGCATTTTCGAATTGATCGGCTTCTTGGACAGCTACATTCCGCTGCCCGAACG
>JBLIOK010000152.1:0-6603 GCA_047639735.1 Candidatus Krumholzibacteriia bacterium
GCGGCCCCAACGCCCTTGACCGCCGCCATGCCGAATATGATCTGCCCTTCGTGGACACCAAACTCGGCCCGAGGTTGGTTGATATCTGGCGGGTGCACCGTGATATCAAGCGCTTTCACTTCATCAATCAGTTGGGTGATGCGGTCGCTCTTGCGCATCTCGGTGCTCATCGTGGCGGCCATAAATTCAGCGGGGTGCCTGGCTTTCAGCCAAGCCGTTTGGATCGACAGCAACGCGTAGGCCGCACTGTGACTTTTGTTGAAGCCATATTGAGCAAAGAATTCCATCTCTTCGTAAATCTCACGGGCAACGTCGGCGCGAAAGCCACCCTTATCAGCGCCTTCGAGAAACTGGACCTTCATTTCGGCCATCATCTCGACGTTTTTCTTGCCCATGGCTTTGCGAAGAGTATCGGCCATGCCCATGGTGAAACCACCCATGGCCGAGGCGATTTGCATCACTTGCTCTTGGTAAAGAATCACGCCATAAGTGTCTTTGAGTATGGGTTCGAGGACAGGGTCCTTGTAGACAATTTTTTGGCGTCCGTGTTTGCGCTCAACGTAAACCTTGTCCATGTCAGCACCAAGCGGCCCGGGACGGTAAAGTGCACAAATAGCCGTGATATCGTCATAACCGGTCGGCGCCATTTTGCGCACTAGCTCTTGCATGCCGGTGCTTTCTAACTGAAAAATGCCTACCGTGCGGCCCTTCTGCAGCATCTTATAAGTGGCTTCGTCATCCGTTGGTATTTCTTCGGCAAGAATGGCATCGCCAGTGGTTTCCTTAATCAGTTTGAGAGCCTTGTCGATGACGGTCAAAGTGCGCAAGCCGAGGAAATCCATCTTCAACAGACCGAGTTTTTCACTCATGTTCATATCGAATTGGACCGTGATATCGCCCTTTGTGCTTTTGTACATGGGGGCGTGTTCAACCAGCGGCGTCGGCGTGATCAAAACACCCGCAGCGTGGATCCCGGTGTTTCGGTTCAGGCCTTCCAAGACCTGTGCGTTGCGCATCAACTGAGCATGCAACGGACTTTCTTTTTCGACATCTTTAAGGCCTGGCGCTTCTCTGAGCGCCTTCTCCAAAGTGATGCCCACTTCTTCGGGCACGAGCTTAGAAATGCGCGCGCTATCGGCGAAGCTGAAATCAAGCACACGGGCCACATCTTTGATCACTCCGCGCGCGGCCATGGTGCCAAAGGTGATGATTTGCGAGACATTTTCTTGACCGTATTTTTGGGACACATATTCAATCACTCGGCCACGGCCTTCGTAGCAAAAGTCGACGTCGATATCAGGCATCGATATGCGTTCAGGATTCAAAAAACGTTCGAACAACAATTGATGGCGAATAGGATCGATGTCCGTGATTTTCATGCAGTAGCAGACCAACGAACCGGCGGCCGAGCCACGCCCCGGTCCCACCGGAATGTCCATCTTGCGCGAGGCATCGATGAAATCCCAAACAATGAGAAAATATCCGGCATAACCGGTTTGCTTGATGATACCTAGTTCGTAGTTGAGGCGCGTTTCCAATTCTTCGGTGATTTCACCGTAGCGTCTGTTCATACCCTCGCGAGCCAGGTGCTCGACATATTGGTCGGGATTGTCGAAGCCATCTGGCAAAGGAAATTCAGGCAAGAGCAAGTTGCCCAATTCCATTTCAAAGTCGACCATATCGGCAACTTTGAGGGTGTTCTCCACCGCATCGGGCCAGTCCTTGAACAGTTCTAGCATCTCGGCCGTGGACTTGAAGTAAATTTCAGGCGTATTGCTTTTCCAGCGATTAGGATCGTTCAGCGTTTTGCCCGTTTGCAACGCCATCAAGATATCGTGCGATTCGAAGTGTGATCGGTCCAAAAAGTGGCAGTCGTTGGTGGCGATGATTCCGCATCCGGTGGCTTCAGCAACTTGAGGCATCAACTGCCGGATTGTTGCCTCTTCTTCAATGCCATGATTTTGGATTTCGAGGAAATAGTTATCCTTGCCCAAAATATCGCGATAGTCGGTGGCTGCCGCGATAGCCGCTTTTACATTTCCGCTACGCAGATGAAAGTTTGGTTCGCCACTCATGCAAGCCGTTAAACCGATGATGCCTTCAGAGTGTTGGGCGAGCAATTCTTTATCGATACGCGGTCGATAATAAAAACCCTCCATGAATCCCATAGAAGAAAGCTGCATCAGGTTATGATAACCCTTAGCATTTTTGGCCAGCAGCACCATGTGATAGCTTTTGTTCGACTTGTCGCTGGTGCGGTTGTGCCGGTCAGCGGTGATATAGACTTCACTGCCGATGATCGGCTTGATGCCTTCTTTCTTACAAGCCAGATAAAATTCTACCGCGCCAAACATATTGCCGTGATCGGTCAAGGCCAATGCGGGTTGCCCCAACTCGGCGGCGCGTTTGGCCATGGCCTTGGTTTTCATCGCCCCATCTAGCAGGGAATAATCCGAATGGTTATGCAAATGCACAAAATTAGTGGGAGCAGCTGTGGCCATGGGTTATTGACGCATTCCATTGCTGAAGATAAGGGCGTGGCTGTGTGCGCCAAGGATAGCATTATAACCGCTCACTCTCAACCGGCGGCGGGCGTTTTTTACAGAAAATTACACGATGTTATTGAGCGAGGATTTCCAATTCCCAATTTGTCTTGTGGCCGGCTCGGTCTCCGGCTTCGAACCTCAATTTGTGCACCCCTGCGAGCATTTCGCTTGGAAACTCAATGAGGAGCCGGTCTCGTGGCAAGTCAGGCTCAACGATCAAGGTCTTGCCGTTGAGAGCGACCTTGATCGATTGCGAGGCCAAACCAGAACCCAGATCAACGATAGCCACCGGCATGACCTCCCAGACCGGCATTGTCACACCCTCGATATCGCCCGCTGTGGCCCGTTTCACCACAACTTGGCCCTCGCTGGCTGCCCGAACCGGCGGCGCTTCATCGCTCATAACTGCGTAGATTCCCGTCTGGGCCAGATTAATGGCAACCTCGACGCCTTCTTTTTGCTCAGGCCACGCGTCACTGTAAAGCCAGCTTCCCCTGCTCCAACGATACAAACCGACGGTTTGGTTTTCCCAAATTTCCCCTAAGGCCAAAGGCGGGAACTTCACAGGCACCGATGCGTCAATGGGCCAATCGGCCGCCGTGAATTCACGAGGCGCCCCAAGCGGCCGTAACCCCTGCTTGCTCGCCGCTGCTTCCCACTCAGGTTGCCACCGCAAGGAGAGGTCGTACATCACGAGATTCTCCATAACGGGGTCACCGTCTTGAGGGGAATAGACGGTGCGTCGGGCAGCAGACGTCTCTTCAAGTTTCACATCAAAGAATGGCGTCAAGGCATTGTACTTGAGCCCATTACCTTCGCCAACATATGCACGAACCGAGTCGGGCTGCCATGCCGATGATTCTTCAAAATCCGGCATTCCTGCCATCAATTCCCAACTCACGGACTTGCGATTTCCAGCCCAATCGGTAGCCGCAAGCTCCACGACATGGCGTCCGGGACTCAACCCCTGCCCATCGCGTCCCAAATACCACAGCTCACCATCGCGACCAGCCAAAGTATTGGCTTCTCGCCGATGCAGCCAGCGCTCGCGTACCTCCGGCAAGACCACCCACTCTAGGCGTTGCAGCGCGTTTTCGGCAAAATCGTAGTATTCGTTGGCGCAGCGATAAACCAATTCACCATCGAGGCGAACTTCTATCAGACTGGGTTCAAGGCGGTGATCTCGAATATCCGAGCGGTCGACAATCTTGGCGCTGAATGCAACCGGCCCATTGATCGCCAATGGCGCCCGCTCTGTTTCACCGCCATTTTGAATCAAGATGTGTTCAAAATTTCGCCCCTGAATCGTCGCTTCGGGCGTCACCGGCCAGGCACGCAAATGCACGATCTCCGGAGCGATCGAATCGCCGACGGCAAACCCAGCGGCCTGTGGTTCAGTCGGGCGGTTGTCCTTATCGCGAACCTCAAAATGAAGATGCGGACCGCCTGTGCCGCTTTGCCCGGTCAAACCCAGCACGTCTCCCTGTTCAACCCGAAGCTGCCCCGGCTTGAACCACAACCGCGCTCGATAGGTACCCGACTGGGCTCTCTGCCGATTCACCCGACCTCGCAGATCATCATTGAAACGGCTCAAATGAGCGTACACATAGGTGCGGCCAGAATCACCCAACAAATAGACGGCACGTCCGTAGGCCGTCGGTGTCGCCCTCACCCGCACAATCGAGCCCGACTCCACGGCTCGCGCCGCAAAGCCTTCTACAGTCTGGGTTTTCAAATCCAACCCGGCGTGAAAACGGCCCGGCCGGTACTCCATAAAATTGCTCGTAAGATAGCGAGTCGCCAAATCAAGCGGCCAGATAGGCTTTTCAGCGTTCGCTGAGCCTGCCAGCAACAGCAAGATAAAGACAGAAAGTGGGATCAACATGACGCGAGTCACTCCGTTGCTCTTCGTCGTGAAGTTATTCGGGGGCCGAAGCATTTTCCAAAAGGTACTGGCGCATTTGACCCAACAAACATGCGTTGGCACGTTTGACCGCTTTGGTCAGGTGCGCATCCACCAATTTCTGGTCCTCGCGGGCGGTGGCGGTCAGATATTTTTTCTCTTCAATCTCACCAAAGCAGGACTTTTGCCACAGCATCTCGCCGTCGCGGTTTTTCAAGGTCATGCGAACCTCGGCTTCGGCGCGGTTTGTCGTTGGCGCCGGTACTGCCACCAAGGTCAACGCGGTCAGAACCGCCCCCAACTTGATCCGATCACTGGTGTCTTCACCCAAAGCCATGCCCGCTCCAAAACCGATCGCGCCGCTCAACAACAAGGTAGCCGGCGAACGTTTGAGTTGGCAACTGAGTGACAGGATATCTAAAGACAAAATGTATTCGGCCTGCGCGGGAAACGGCACCAATTCAACCAGATTGGTTTGATCCAAATCCTGAGCCAAGGCCTCGGCATAGATCGTGGTTGGCGGTGCTTCCCAAGCCGCATCTTTGGGATAGGTGATATTGAAAAAATGACCTTGGCCATTGCGCTGCTCGGCCGGACGCATGTCGGTCACCGAATCTATATACATGGTTGGCATTTTCAGGTTGCGCAGCTGAAAATCTAGCGCTTCGTCTGGATAGACAAAGACGATTTCTTGAGTCCCACAAGCGCCTAGCGCCATCAGGCTCAACATCAAAACAGGTATTAAGATCCGTCGGCGGCGAGAGCAAACATTAGACGCCATGAACAACTCCAGATTGGGCTTGATGAGGTTTCCCTCAATTTACGGACAGATAGTGCGCAGAGCCAGCTCTATTGATCAGCCGGCGTACCAAACTTCATGACGACGAAGACCACGGCGACCGCTCCAAACGCTAACGAGATCCATGGCGACAGGCCAAATCCGGCCGGAATATAGCCCAAAGCTGTGGCAATACCACCAACCGTCATTGCATATGGTAATTGGGTCTTCACGTGATCGACATGATCCGAGCTCGTCGCCAACGACGATAGAATCGTGGTGTCGCTAATCGGCGAACAATGATCTCCGAATACCGCGCCGGCCAAAACTGCACTGACGGCAGCCAAATGTATGTTCATCGCCGTGGCGGCTGATAGTCCAGCCTCGATCGGCAATTCGTGACCCAGTGGATAGGCTAGCGGCATCAGGATCGCCATTGTCCCCCAACTGGTGCCTGTGGAAAAACTCACCGCACCGGCCAACACAAAGACGAGCACCGGCAACAGGTGCGCAGACAAAACGCCGCGGCTCGATTCGACAAGGAATTTCGCGGTGCCCAATTCTTCACAAACGGCGCTCAAAGACCAAGCCATGATCAAAATCACCACCGCTGGCATCATCGCTTTGCCGCCGTCGACAAAGCCATCGATAGCATCCACCAAAGAATGCCGTTTCGTCGCTGTCGTCAGCACGATGGCCAACACAGCCCCGACCAAAGCCGCCCAGGTCAGCACCGCAAAACTGTCAGCGGCGTTTAAGATATCTCGCATACCAGGAGAGGCCATACCCTCGGCAATTGCTGTCTGTCTGCCATTAAAGTACAAACCAACCGCAGTGGTCAGCACCACACCTAGGATCGGCACACCAGCCAACAGCGGATTGGCAGGTTCACGGTTGTTGTCATCATCAGCAACGTGCACTTCGCTGGCCGGACGAGCATTTGGCCCCAGCACTTGCCCCTTGTGATAGGCCCTGCGTTCTGCCTCCAACATCGGCCCATAATCGCGGCCCGATAAAGCGACAACATAGACCATCAATAAAGTGAGCAACGGATAGAAACTATAGGGAATGGTTTGCAGAAAAAAGCTGTACGCCTGGCCGCTGTGCCCCAATGTTTCCATGGCCTCTTGAATCAATCCCACTTCAAACCCAACCCAGGTTGAGATCACGGCCACAGTCGTCACAGGCGCTGCTGTGCTATCAACCAACCATGCCAATTTTTCGCGGGAAATTTTCAACCGGTCCGTCAGAGGGCGCATGGTCGAGCCGACCAAGAGGGTGTTGGCGTAATCATCGAAAAAGATCGCTGTGCCCATGCCGGCGGTGGCTATCTGGCCACCTCTGCGGCCACTCACTTTTTTGCCGAGCCAGTGCAC
>JBLIOK010000153.1:0-6580 GCA_047639735.1 Candidatus Krumholzibacteriia bacterium
TCGCGGATCGTTGGGCTGCGCGAAGGGCGCGTTGAATTTGATGCGCCAGCAGCGGAAGTCTCCGATGCTATGTTGAACGATCTTTATGAATTGCGGCCCGAACGTGAACGCTGAACGGGCGCAAGGGCCTCGGGCAGGCTCTACAATTGGTTCAGTGGGCACCGCCGGAGTAATAGTGGGCACGTTGGTGGCCGCGGGCTTGTTGGCGGCATGGCATCTTCAGCTTGATCTGAGAGAGATCTGGCCTGCTCATCGCAGTTGGGCGCCCGCCCGCGAATTTTTCATCGCAGCGGCGCGTCCCGCAGTTCAATTCCAGGGAACATATCAGGGGTCCGGTGCTCACTCGCTGCTTGCACAAGCGATGCAAGCGGCGGTGCTTACGGTTGTGTTTGCTGCAACATCTTTGTCGATCGCATTGGTTGGTGGAGTCGCCCTAGGCTTTCTAAGCTCAGTCAGTCTGATGGGCGGGGGGCGTGGTCGATCGGTTGTGGTTGTGGTCCGATTGATCAGTAGCCTACTACGTTCGGTGCACGAGTTGATTTGGGCGGTGGTGTTGTTAGCTGCGTTGGGCTATAGCCACTTGGTGGCCGTGGTGGCGATTGCCATACCATATGCGGGCACCTTGGCGAAAGTTTTTTCTGAAGTGATGGATGAAGCACCACGCGATGCTGCGCAAGCGCTTGAACTTTCGGGCGCTAACCCGCTGCAGCGATTCGCTTGGGGAGTCCTGCCGCGCGCGTTACCAGATATGATCGCCTACACCTATTACCGCTTCGAATGCGCGCTGCGTTCCTCGGCTGTACTGGGGTTTTTTGGTTTCCCGACCCTGGGATATCACATTGCTGCTTCGTTTGAGAATCTCTACTACAACGAAGTTTGGACCTATTTATACGTGCTTCTTAGTTTGGTTTTGTTGGTGGAATGGTGGAGCAGTCGTTTGCGTCGGGAGTTGGTTTCATGAACCCGCGCGTTGTTGCGATCAATCGTTTGCGTGCTGAACAACCTCGGCGTCCCTTTGTGGCGGCTAGCTTGATTGCGCTGGTTCTCTTGATGGCCATCGCATGGACCATTGGTGACTTCTCCAGTGGCGAAATGATATCCGATACGGGATTTTCCAATGCCAAACGGTTCTTGGGGGAGCTGCGCCCATGGCCTGTGCAACAATTGCCGGACTCCGCTTCTCTAACGGTGCGATGGGAAACGACAGCCACCTGGTTTGCCGACCGTTGGCGGGCTCGCGGTGCAGAAGCCGTAGCGACGACTCTTTCTATTAGTGTCGTGGCGATCATCATCGCTGGTGGAATAGGCCTTTTTCTAAGCTTGTTTGGCGCGCGAAATTTGGCGGTTGCACGGCCGTTCCTGACGTCGGGCAAGCGCCCGTCTCGAGGCCTGAGAGCACTGTGGGCACTGGTCTATGGATTTGCTCGAGCCTTTTTGACGGTGGTTCGTGCGCTTCCGGAATACATTTGGGCTTTCATCTTGTTGGCGTTGTTGGGACCGACCGTTTGGCCAATGATCTTCGCGCTCGCGTTGCACAATGCGGGTATTCTGGGCAAGCTCAACTCCGAGGTTATCGAGAATGTGGATCCGCATACGCCGAGGGCGCTGCGGGCCTTGGGCGCTAGTCGCGCCGGAATCCTTAGCACTTATTTGTTGCCGGTCTTGACGCCACGGTTTCTGCTTTATTTTTTCTACCGCTGGGAAAGCTGTGTGCGCGAATCGACGGTGTTGGGCATGTTGGGTATAGCGTCTTTGGGATTCTGGATCGTCGATGCCCGTGCGCGTAATCACTATGACGACATGATCTTCTACGTCCTATGCGGCGTGATCCTGGTGGTTCTCGGCGACCTGATTTCGGCTCTTGTGCGAGACCGATTACGACGAGCTTAATGGCGGCTCTGGATTGGGAACGGTCACCAAATCAAGCGCGGCGCTGGGATCCTTGAGTCCATGTCCAGTCACCAAAACGGCTACGCATTCGTCTTCTTGTAGCCACCCTTTGTCGCGGGCGGCCAGCAACCCAGCCAGGCCTGCTGCCCCCGAAGGTTCGGCAAATACGCCAGCTCGACTAGCCATCATCGCAATGGCATCGGTAATCATTTCATCCGATACGGCCAAAAAGCCGCCGCCGGTGGCCGCCACTTTTTGCCACGCTTTGATGCGGTTGCGCGGGATGCCCACGCTGATCGAGTCGGCAATCGTGGAGCATTCTACTGGTTTGACCGCAGCCAGAATGTCAGGCCCGCTAAGATCGGCGTGTTTCGATCCTTGTTCTGCCCAAGCTTGCGCCAAAGGAGCGGCACCTTCTGCTTGCACGCCGATGATGCGCGGTACCGAAGGTGTCAAACCCAAGTTGTGCATCTCGAGAAACCCCTTGGCCACCGAGGAAACGATGCAGCCATCGCCAACGGGTACCAGCACCACATCGGGCCAAGACTTTGGGGGTGCGGTGAATCCTGCAGTGAGTGAATAGGCCATTTCGTAGGCCACTGTTTTTTTGCCTTCAACCAGCAAGGGGTTGTGGGCGCAATTGCGACTGTACCAACCGTGTTCGGCGATCTTGGCGAGTGACAAGTCAAAGGCCTGGTCGTAGGTTCCGTCGACTCTAACGACTGTCGCGCCGTGCAAGAGCAGTTGGGCCAGCTTTGCTGCTGGCGCCGCGGCAGGAACAAAAATATTGCTAGTGAACCCCGCGCGGGCACCGAGCACGGCCAAGCTTGCCGCCGCATTTCCGGTCGAAGCACAAGCCAACTCCGTCCGCCCAAGGTGTTGGGCATGGGCGATGGCAACAGCGGCCGCTCGATCCTTCAAACTCGCTGACGGCAGTGCCGTGTCGTCCTTGATCCATAATTGATTTTGGCCAAAGTATTGACCTGCACGAGGAGCAAAATGAAGCGGCGATTCGCCCAAGGTCCAAGCTGAATGAGGCGCGCTTGGTTGCACTGGCATGACAGCAGCGTACCGCCACAAACCGCCGGCTCTAGATTTGGCAAAAGCGGATTCACCCGAAAGCTGAGCCCGGATTTGCTCGTTGTCATACAGAACATCGAGAATACCGTCAACGCCGCAGCTAGGGCAGACATTGTCCTGATAGTCGATGGCCTGCTCGAGATTGCAAATCACACAACGGTACCCGACGAAAGCCGGATTTAAGCTGACAGCCGGTAGTCCCTGGGTCGGTTCAGACATAGATCAGCCTACATCGTCAAGGCCATGAGGGCCTTGGCTGTGTGCAGTCTGTTCTCGGCTTCATCCCACACTACGGACTGAGGCCCATCGATGACCGCATCAGTAACTTCTGCTCCACGACTGGCTGGCAGAGGGTGCATGTAGATGGCCTGTTCATCGGCTATCGCCATGCGCTCTTCATTACAGATCCAGTCGGGATATTTTTCAATATGCTGTACGGCAGCCTCACGGTCGGGTTCGTGAACCAGACAGCCCCAGCTTTTGGCGTACACAATGTGCGCGTCTTCAAAGGCGGCGTCCATGTCGTCGACGATTTCGAATTTGGTGCCCGAAGCTTTGGCGTTGGCCTCGGCTTGAGCGATGACTTCAGGCATGAGTTTGAACTCTGGCGGGTGGGCCAAGGTGACATCCAAACCGAATCGCGACATCAATAGAATTTCAGAATGGGGGACCGAAATGGGGCGCACATAGCTGGGCGCATAGGTCCAACTGACAACGATTTTGCGACCGCGGACTTCATTGATAAACTTTTCGCGTATGGTCATCAGGTCAGCCACTGCCTGACACGGATGATACAGATCGCATTGCATGTTGATGACAGGCACGCTGGCGACTTCGGCCACACTGTTGATGAATTTATTCCCCACACCCCATTCGCAATTGCGAATGCTGATGCCATCTCCCATGCGGCTCAATACGCGCCCCGTGTCTTGAGAGGTTTCTCCGTGACTGACTTGAAGCTTTTCAGGCGTCAGGTCGTGAGCGTGTCCACCGAGTTGTGTGACGCCGGCTTCAAAACTATTGCGCGTACGCGTGCTTTGTTCATAGAACATCATGAAGAGTGTTTTGTCGCGGAGCAGGGCGTGGGGCTCGTCGCGATAGAATTTGCGCTTCAAATCCCAGCTAGTTTGCAGCAGCATTTCGATTTCGTCTTGGGCCCAGTCTTGGGTGGAAATGAAGTTTCGGCCTTGTAAAGGTTTGCTCATGTTTTTGCCTCGTTGGTTTTCGGTTGATGGGTTCGGCAATTATGCCGGATATTCGAAGATTTGCCAATGGCAATTAAGCAGTGCGTCTGGCGGAGAAGTTGCGGGAGTGGTGGCAAGTCCGGGCCATTGCTGAGCCCGGACCTGACTCACTATAAGAGGCGTTGCCTAGCGAAACAGGGACTTCATGGTGCCCCAGCTAGAAGTCTCGGTGGCGACGGCGCCGCAATCTGAAATATGACTTCCCAAGGCTACAAAATAGTCCGTAGCTTCAAAGCTCCATTGCAGGCATGGGTCAAAAGCATCGCTGGAATCTGTGTCGCCTTCGCAGATACTGCTTAGACGTCGCAATGTGCTGTTGGCGGTGGTGCCATCGGGGCAAGACCAAAAGCTGCCCGGATCTTCACCCACACGGCCAAAGCTATCAATGATTGTGCTGCCACCCAAGGCCAATACCAGGGCATCATTGCCATTAAAATTTATGTTCGCATTCGTTTGCGCAGCTTTGGCCAAAAGCGCCGCGCTTGCTCCGGGATTGCAAATCACAAAAGTTTGGTCAGGTCCTAAATCCACGGCCAGCAAGTTAATGGAGGTGGCGATAGCCGTGCCATTAGAAAAACGCTCGATCGTGTAGCCACCAAGATTGATGGTGTCTTCGGTTCCGTTGTAAATTTCTAAGGCTTTGTTGTTGCCAGATCCTTCAACGTATTCCGAGATGAGAAGGTCGGTTGTCTGGGCAGCGGAATTGTCCACTGCCGTTACGTGACATAGCAACAGGCAGAAAACAAACAGCAATAACGTACGCATCATAAGGCTCCCGTTCTTGGCTCATTTGTGGATGATGTTCGTCCTGCTGGGGCGAGGACCTATCCCCAGTTGCCGGGCAGACGAAAGAGTTGCCGACCAGACTGAGGGCGTTAGTTTAGTAGATTATATCAAAAGTTGGGCGTTTTTGTCAATCTAATACGGCAATTATCCCCAAATACGCGACTCTTTGGCCGGATTTGTTGAATTTGTACGATATAACGCACTGGCATCCGGCAGATGTACAAGCGAAACAAACGCTGTAAATCTGCCTTGGCCAGACAACTGAAATGCCCTCTAACCTTTGCGCAATTCTCCAGGTAGGGCAGCATAGAAGGCACTGGCCACCACGACATCGTCGATGGGGACGTGCTCGTTGGCCATGTGAGCCATGCTTTCAAGCCCGGGACCAAACCCTAAGCACGGCACTTCATGCAAGCCCATGATCGTCACGCCATTGGTGCTAAATGTCCAGCAGCTCACTTCCGCTGCGGAATCGGTCACGCCTTCAAAGGCGCGGCTGGCTGCTTTCAATTCATCGCGCTCTGCTTCCATCAACCAAGTGGGGTAATATTTTTCCATCGGGTAGACCAGACCAGTCCACGCTTTTTCTTCGTAGTTGAGCAAATAGACTTCAGCCTCAACGCCAGCTTCTTTCATGGCATTTTCGACTTCTGCCAAGGCCGACTCGCGAGTATCGCCAATCGTTAAGCGGCGGTCGATATGGAATTCTGCACCATTGGGGACGGCGCACAGGCTCGGTGTTTGGCAACCAATCCAGCTGATAGTGCAAGTTCCTGGCCCGAGAAAGTCGTCGGTTTTTAGGTTGTTATTCAATTCCTCAATGGCCAAAATTGCAGGCGCGATTTTGTAGATGGCGTTGTCTCCTAGGTGAGGCATGCTGCCATGACAAGACTTGCCCTTAACCTTCACGCGGATCTCCATCCGACCGCGTTGGCCGCGATGAATTTTGAGTCCGGTTGGTTCGGTACTGATCACTAACTCTGGGTTCAATAGTTTTTCATTCAGGATGTAGTGCCAGCACAGGCCGTCGCAGTCTTCTTCCATCACGGTGCCGGTCATGTAAACGGTGAAGCCTTCGTGAAGATTCAATTCTTTCATCATCGCACCGGCATAGACCATCCCAGCCATGCCTGCCTTCTGATCGACTGACCCGCGGCCAAAAACTTTGCCGTCTTCTACTTTGCCCTCAAAGGGATCGCAATCCCATTGGGAAGGATCGCTCACATCGACGGTATCGAGGTGCGCGTCATAGGCAATGACTCGCGGACCGTTGCCCAGGCGGCCGATAACGTTACCCATACCATCAAAATGCACTTCGTCGAAACCCACTTTGAGCATTTCTTCTTTGACTCGCGTTACTACGGCTTCTTCTTGTCCGGATGGGCTTTTGATGGCCACGATGTCGCGCAAAAAGGCGATCATGGGTTCGCGCAGCTCTTCGGCTTTGGCGCGAATTGTGTTTCCGATATTGTCACTCAATTCAGGACTCCTTTAGTCGGTTTGTTCATTCATTTTTTTCCATACTTGCGCAGCGGTTTGCTGCAATTCTTGTTCCGAAACGGGCGGATTGTCGCCGTGAT
>JBLIOK010000154.1:0-6572 GCA_047639735.1 Candidatus Krumholzibacteriia bacterium
CTAACGCTTCTTCTCGTTTTCCTTGTCCCTTCAAGACCATGCCCAAGTGTTCAAGAATAACCGGGTCATCCGGCAACACATTGACGGCTTGGATCATGAAGTCGAGAGCTTTTTCCAACTCACCATTACGGTAGTGAATCCAGCCCATAGAATCTAAATATGCGCCGTTGCCTGGTTCGGCGGCTAAGGAAATCGCCACCAGAGATTCTGCCTTCTCGAGGTCCTCGCCCTTTTCGGCTAAGAAATAACCGAGCGAATTGGCGACCTCTGGATGTCTCGGAAATTGATTCTGCAAGGTCTCCAACTCGCGACGGGCTCTGCCTTCTTCGCCCAACAAATCGTGACAAATGCTTTTCTGGAAGCGGGCATTCATCTGCAAGTTGGGGTCTTCTGCGGCTAAACCAAAGCGCCACTGTGCAGCATCGTAATCGCCCACAGCTTTAAACCCGTACCCAAGGATGAGCTGGCCTTCGAGATCCTGTTCGGGCACGATTGTCCCGGCGACAGCAAGGTGTGTCGAAAAGGTCTTTTGCCGTTCGGCTTGTTCGGGGGTTGGGTCCGCCGCCGCAATGTCGCCCTCCCAAACTACTAGCATGGCACGCACATACCCTAATCGGATTTCGGGATCACGTTCGGCCAAAGTCACGGCTTTGGCAAATGCCGGCAATGCCGTTGCCCAATCGCCCCCAGCTTCAGTAGCTTTGCCGCGCAGATACCAGGCGCGTCCAGCTTCGGGCCATTTGACAATCAACTCTTCAATCAAGGCTGACCCTTCAGCGACACGTCCGGTGCCCAATTGCAAACGCGCCAACCACAGGCTCGGAGTCAACTGCAACTGACCAGCATCCGACAGAGGTGTGAGTATTTCCAAAGCCTTTTCGAGGTCTCCTCGTTGGGCATGAAAATCGGCGAGTTCTACCACAAATGAGTCCGGTGGCAAATTAGCATTGCGGCGCTCCGTTGCTGCCCGAGCGCGGTCATCATCAGTCGAACCGGCTGCTTCCTCAATGAGTAGACTTGCAAAATGGGTGTCGGCATCTTGGGTCGCCGCCAACGCCGCTTCGTCCTCGCCAATGGCTGCCAAGACGCGAATCTTCACCAGCCACAAACGCGGATCGTCCGGCGATGTCAGCAATGCTTCATCCATCAAATCGGCGATGCGCCCTTCTTGATGGGCCTTCTGCAGAACGCGCGACATGCCCAGGTAAATGGCACCCGCATCGTTAGGCAAAAGATGCAATCCGTCTCGATAAACATCCAAGGCTTGATCTGTTTTTCCATCGGACGCCAGAATGGACGCCTCGGCGTCTATCATTGCCAGCGTCACATAATTTTGATCTCGTAAGAAGCGCAAGTCCGTGAGAGCTTCATTCACTTGACTCAGTTGCAAATTTAAATTAACTCGCTGGGCAATGAATTTGAGCGAATCGGGATATGCCGCAACCAATCCGCCGATGACTTCCAAGGCATCTTTGACATAGCCTTCAGCGACCAAGGCCGCCTGAAAGTCGACCGCAATATCCACCACCTCAGGCTGAGCCCGGTACGCCATATGAAGATAAGGCAACGCCTCGGCGCTGTTGCCTTCTTGGAGCAATCTGTGGCCCATAATGTAGCCAGCAGCTACGCCATAAGGCACGTCTTCATCGGCCGTGACTTCATCGGCGATCAAGTCCAACTCGTTCGGCGTTTCTTCGGACTGGCCAAATGCCGGTCCCGCAGCAATGGACACAAGAATGATGAGACTCGTCATTTTCATGACTAGAGTCATCACTTTCATGGTGCGAAAGGGCTGCACAAGAATTCCCCTATTCCAATTCTCGCCGGCGTGCTGCTTAAGTTTCATCGGTTGCGGTTTCTTCCGTTGAGATATCATCTTCATCCAGTAGGCTCATTTGTTCCAAAGCAATTCTGGCCGCATGTTGTTCCGCAGTTTTTTTATTGCGTCCCTCTCCGCGCCCCAAGACTTCTCCTTGAAACGAAACCGACACCTCAAATGTTCGGTTATGATCTGGCCCCGAAACTTGAGTAACTTTGTACCGTGGCGGGCTTTTAAAGCGGGCTTGAACGAGTTCTTGTAGTCGGCTTTTATAGTTACGCAGTGAACGTTGGGCCAATACTTTTTTGCTGCCTTGCAGGACTACACGTTTGATAACAGCGCTGGCAGGGTCAAGCCCACCGTCAAGATAGACCGCTCCGATCAATGCTTCGGTTGTATCGGCCAAAATACTCGAACGTTGACGCCCGCCTGTTGCGGCTTCGCTGCGACTCATGCGCACATGCTCGCCCAATTCTAATTCCATAGCGACTTCAGACAACCGCGCGCCACAAACGAGCAACGATTTCATTTTTGTCAGGTCACCTTCAGACCGATCAGGGTAGCTATGGTACAGCTCTTCATTGGCAACCAGGCCCAAGACGGCATCGCCTAAAAATTCTAAGCGCTCATTGGAGCTTTCGCGATCTTGGCCAGTGACATGAATGTGTGATCGGTGCAAAAGGGCGTTGGACAGAAGAGTGCGATCGATAAAGGTATACCCCAATTTAACCTCAAGGGCATCGAGATGGACATCAAGCTCAGCCTGATCCTGAGCTTTTGCATCCGTCGCCGGCTCAGAATCTTCGTCCGGTTCCGCCTCGTTCCAAGCGGCGCCGGAAAATTTGGCCAGAACCTGTTGGATAGAATCCTTCAGTCCCATGGTTCGGGGCCTTTCTTGAGTTTGGGTTCACGAACAAAAGTGCGCTCACTTATCGCACTTGTGGACTACCTCCGCGCTTTGAAGCACAAAGTCACATTATGGCCGCCAAAGCCAAACGAATTTGACAAGGCGTAGTCCACATCTTGTTTCACGGCTTCATGAGCGCAATAATCCAGATCACAATCGGGATCCGGGTTGTCCAGATTGATTGTCGGCGGCAAAATGCCATCATTGAGAGCCAAGATCGAAATGACAGCTTCAAGCCCTCCAGCCGCTCCTAAAGCATGGCCGGTCATGGACTTTGTGGAGCTGATTTTCAGATTTTTAGCGTGATCACCGAAGACACTTTTTATGGCCCCAGTCTCAACTTTGTCGTTAAAAAATGTCGATGTGCCATGTGCATTGATGTAGCCAACATCCGAAGGTTTGATACCGGCGCTTTTAACAGCTTGAGTCATCGAGGCAATGGCGCCACGGCCTGCGGTGTCTGGCTGGGTCATATGATAGGCATCTCCGGTCATACCGTAGCCCACCATTTCGCCATAAATCGTTGCTCCACGATTGAGAGCGTGCTCTTCGGTTTCGAGCACTAAAATTCCTGCGCCCTCGCTGAGGACAAATCCGTCGCGACCCACGTCAAACGGGCGGCTGGCTCGTTCCGGTTCATCGTTACGCGAGGAGAGAGCCTTCATGTTTGCAAACCCGGCCAGGGCCATATCGCAAACCGAAGCTTCCGCGCCGCCTGCGATCATTACGTCGGCATGTCCGAGTAGGATTTGATCCATGGCAGCACCGATGGCGTGACCGCCAGAAGCACAAGCGCTGACCGTGCAATAATTAGCCCCTCTAAATCCATATCGGATGGAGACCATACCAGCAGCCATATCGCCAATCATCATCGGAATAAAAAGTGGAGAGACAGCGCGGTGACCACGTTTTAACATGCGGCTATGTTGCGTTTCAAAGGTCAGCATACCGCCAATACCGGAGCCGATGATGACACCGGCACGCGAAGGGTCGGCGACTTCACTCAGATTGGCATGATTCATCGCTTCGACCGAAGCAGCCATGGCCAATTGCGAGTACCGATCAGCCTTGCGCGATTCTTTTAAGTCCATTGCGACCGTGGCATCAAAGTTTTTAATCTGCCCACCGATCGTTGTCTTGAGACTGTCGAGATCAAAGCCGACGAGAGGCGCGATTCCGGACTGTCCGGATTTTAACGCCTGCCAACTTGAATCCCGATCCAACCCCACCGGGGTGACCATACCTAGTCCTGTGACCACAATCTTGCGTGAAGACAAGTCGCACCTCTTTTGCCTAAAGAGTGAATGGAGCACACATGCACCAACCTGGTGAATATCAACTTTCGGCCTCTAATATACTAACAATCCGCCTCTAGTATACTAACAATCAGAGACCCGGCCCCTGTTTTTTGGGGACCGGGCTCAGATATTAATCGCGAGAATCTGACTAACTAGTCCAGGTTCGACTCAAGATAGTCGATGGCATCCTGCACCGTACGCAGTTTTTCTTGATCTTCTTCGGGAATAGTGATGTTGAATTCTTCTTCGAGATCCATCACTAATTCAACAGTGTCTAACGAGTCGGCGCCTAAGTCTTCGGTGAACGAAGCTTCGGGCGTGATTTGCTCGGCATTGACAGACAATTTGCGTTGGATGATCTCGTAGACCTGTTCCTGAATCGACGCCATCAGGTTACCCTCCTGGGGAACGTGAAATGTTATTTTCTGCGTAGCGGCTAAGAATGTAGCACGCTAACCAATCATACCACCGTCCACCACCAGGGTTTGCCCAGTGATATAGGAAGCTTCGGGGGACAAAAGAAACTTGACCGCTCCGGCCACATCTTTGCCCTCTCCAAATCGTTTGAGCGGAATCTGGCTCATCATTTCAGCTTGGACCTTTTCAGGCAAATCTGCCGTCATGTCCGTAGATATGAATCCTGGTGCAACGGCATTGCTGGTAACACCTCGGCTACCGAGCTCTTTCGCCACAGACTTCGTCAAAGCAATGATTCCTGCTTTTGAAGCTGCATAATTAGCCTGTCCAGCGTTTCCGGTCAAGCCAATAACTGAAGCAATATTAACAATCCTACCGCTGCGTTGGCGCATCATAATGGGCGATACTGCCCGTGTAAAGTAGAAGGTGCCGTGTAAATTGACTTCTATGGGCGCTTTCCAGTTTTCTGGGCTCATGCGAACAAACAGGCCATCTTTGGTCATACCGGCGTTATTGACCAATCCATAAATGGTACCAAATTCCTCATGCGCAGCCTTGACGACCCTTTGCACATCTTCCCAATCGGAGATGTCGCCAACCAAAGGAAGGCATTTCACATCTCCGTTCAATTCTTTTGCCAAAGCTTCCAGCTGGTCGGCCGAACGGGCGACCAGCGCCAGATCGTAGCCAGCGGCGGCCAGTTCTCGGGAAATTGCTTCGCCAATCCCGCGACTGGCGCCCGTTATAATGACGGCTCCGTTACTCATGCGGCGTATCCTTTCGCAACTGACTCATCACATCGCCTCGGCGACACGCTCGCCGATTGATTCCAAATCTGAAACAGTGCCAACGGCAATAAAAGTTGTTTCTGGATAGGCGCGTTTTGCGAGATTCGTAAGTACTCGCCCGGGCCCCACTTCCAAGACGACCTTCGGTGGATTTTTTCCGCCGGCGATTTCAATCATGATGTCGCGCCAAAGCACCGGCGAAGTCAGCTGTTGACCAAAGCCAGCTTTCAATTCGGACACGGTACTGACGGGCTGTGCTGACACGTTGGCCACCAACGGCACGGACGAGTCGCTGACTTCAATGCCAGCCAGATGATCGCGGAAGGCGACGGCGGCGGCCTCCAGAAGTGGAGAATGAAAGGCGCCGCTGACATTCAACCCAATCACACGTTTGGCGCCGGCTTCTTTTAAGGCGTCACCAGCTACGGCCACTGCTTCTACTTCACCTGAAATCACAATCTGACCATCTGAATTATCATTGGCGACGACGACGACACCCGTGCTCGCTGAAATCTTTCGGCAAACTTCGCGCACCGCATCGCCGTCCAGACCCAAGACCGCTGCCATCGTACCCGGAGTTTTTTGACCGGCAGCAAACATTAATTCACCACGACGCCGAACAATACGCAAGCCGTCTGCCGGGTCAATCGCACCGGCCGCGACTGCGGCGCTAAATTCGCCCAGCGAGTGACCGGCGACCAGGCTTGGCTCGATTCCTTGTTCGCGCAATGCCATGGACACGGCCACCGAATGAGCCAATATCGCAGGCTGAGCATTGTGGGTTTCGGTGAGGGTTTCCCCCGGACCTTCAAACATGATTTTTGTGAGGTCGTCACCAAGCGCATCATTAACCGTCGCGAGGTAGGCTGCAGCGGCTCCGGACCCTTCGGCCAGGTCTTGAGCCATGCCAATTTTTTGAGAGGCTTGTCCGGGAAAAATCATGGGCACGCGATATTGGATAGACATTAAAGACCCTTCTCAAACGGAGAAAAATACTCTGGTCGCACCTAAGAATGCGCTGCCATCAATTTTGCCGGCACATCTTTTTCAATCATGGTGCCGGCTGCTTTTACCGCATTGCTGATGGCTAATTTAGAACTTCGGCCATGGGAAATAACACTGACGCCATCAACACCGAGCAACATAGCCCCACCATATACTTCGTAGGTGAAGTTGTTTTGCAAGAAACCCAACACTGTCATCAAGGCAGTTTTTTCTTCGGCGCCGATTTTAGGATGCTTCAACAAAGCGCCCATAAAATGAGCCACGCCCTCGACCAACTTCAGGGTAATGTTTCCCGTGAAGCCATCTGTAACGACCACGTCACACGGCCCCAACATGAA
>JBLIOK010000155.1:0-6548 GCA_047639735.1 Candidatus Krumholzibacteriia bacterium
CGCCCAGAAAATATCCGCGGCGGCCTTCAAATGGCAGCTCCATTCCCGCTGCCAACAATGAAAGACCATAACGAGCCAGATCAATCCAACCTTCACACTCTTTGCGGTCCGCCCACTGCGTCAACGCTTGGCTGCGGTCATCACAATCGAGCACCAAGGCGACCTGATCGCGTTCGCTCAGCTTTTGCGCAAATGCCAAAGCCGTTACTGCCGCCCATTCGGGTTCGCCGGGCTCGTGTAATATCAACCACACTCGCGGGGCAGACAGGCCTGCCATCGCCAAATCCATTTGATCCATAAAAATCGTATTCTCGGCCAGCGTCTTCACCGCTGCCCACATCCCCTCACTATCAGCAAAAGCAAAATCCTGCGGGTCAACCGGAGCCATCAAGACGGGCAACTCCGGATCAAGAGCCTGGTTTGCAGCTGATTGCGGAGCATTGTTCTTTTTCATCATTCCGCTCTCTTGCGGGGGTTCATCTGCGCCCAAGCCACACGAAAAGCTTCGGCTACAAGCTCCATTTCTGCCGGATCGATCGTCCGCAAATCAATAGCCAAACCCTCTTGATTCATACGTCCAACCAAAGCGGGATCGCCAAGGCGAAGCCACTGGTGGCAACGCTCGAGCTCTGCCTTTTCTGCCTTCCACATCAACAATCGCGACGCGATGCTTGTCGTGGCAAAGGTGCCTCCGCCCACGCTCGATTCGCCCGGCACCACCGTGCCTTGCCAGCCCGAAGGCGCGGCTTCCGCTAACACCTTCAACAAATCTTCCGCGCGTTTGGTCAATTCCGGCAATTCCAAAGCCAGCTGATCCAGAGTCGGGATCGCCGGTCGTTCTGGACTGCTCAGGTATTCGGTCATCGTGGTGTCCAGCGCTGCCAAGGTCGTCTTATCAACCCGCAACGCCCGGCGCATCGGATGCTCACGCAATCCCGCTATTCGTTCGCGATTACCAAAGATGATTCCCGCCTGACAGCCACCCAACAGCTTGTCCCCGCTGCAGGTCACCAAATCAGCACCGGTAGCAAGGTCTTCGACCAAAAGAGTTTCGCCAGCTGGCAGGCCAATTTTTTCGTACGGATAAAAGGCCCCACTACCAGCGTCGTAAATCAGCGGGCAATTGTTTTCGTGGCAGAGTATGGCCAGCTCTTCAACGGATACCTCTGCGGTGAAACCTTCGACCGCAAAATTACTGCGGTGAACTTTCAAGACTGTGCTGCCTGGTTCCATGGCAGATTCGTAGTCGGCCAAAGTGGTGCGGTTGGTGGTTCCAACTTCCACCAAAGTGCATCCGGTTTCTGCCAAAATTTCATGCATGCGGAACGAGCCCCCAATGGCCACCACCTCGCCACGCGACAACAAGACGCGTCCACCGCGGCTCAGGAAACGCACGGCAAGCCACACAGCTGCCGCATTGTTGTTGATGATCAGAGCATCTTCGGCGCCTGCCAGTAGCGCAGCCTTGCGCTCGACACGGCGGCCCCGATGTCCACGCGCCCCACCGGCCAGATCAAATTCCAAATCCGAATTGTGCAGCGCTACCGTCTGAGCTGCGGCTGCGGCGGCAGGTGAAAAACAAGACCGGCCCAAATTGGTGTGCACCACTACTCCGGTTCCGTTGAGTACGCGCGTCCAGCCTGGGCTCGTCAACGTTTCAGCTTCGGTGACAATGAGGTCGATCAATCGTTCGGTAAGTTCTGGGCGGGCCTGCACAGCACCGGTGGCGGTTTTCAGTTGTTCGCGTATGGTCTCGACGTTTGCCTGAACGACCCGAGTCATCCATTCCGCACGTCTACCGGTCATCAAAGAGGCGACCCGAGGGTCCGCCAAGATGGCACTGATTTGCGGTAGCTCCCTTAATCGGGAAGACGGATCGGACATTTTTTCACCGGATTCGCAAGGTTCGTTTTCGGGGCGGAAGTATGGCGCCTAAAGTACCAGAAAAAATACCCAATGTCCAGAATCCACTCCGTGTTTGCAGAGTGCGGAAAACCGCAGTACGATAGCATCAAAGGCATCATCACGACCTAGCCCCAAGTCCCAATCCGCGGATGGTAGCATGAACCGTCAATTGGCCATTTTTCTGATATTTGGCGGCGCCCTGATCGGCCTGCTTTCAGCTTGCGCAGGTCCTCAAAAAATCGAGACCATTGCCCCCACGGCAGGCTATCTTGAGCTCCAAGAACAGCTCGGCGAACGCGACGTCTCGTCTCTCCAAGATCGGCGCATCGTATTGGATCCCGGCCATGGAGGCTATTTTCGCGGAGCACTCGGCCCTAACGGCCTGACCGAAGCCGAAGTCAACCTCGGCGTGGCCCTCCATTTACGCGGATTGCTTGAATGGGCAGGCGCCGAAGTTTGGCTAACCCGCAGTTCAAACAGTGACTTCCTCACACCAGCGGACAGCACTTTGGCCAGTGATCTTGCCATGAGAGTTTCCTTAAGCGACTCGCTGCAACCCGATGTGTTTATATCACTTCACCACAACAGCACCGCTTCTCTTGATCGCACTATCAACGAAACCCAAACCTACTATCCGCTCAACGATGACGGCGCCTCGCTTGATCTTGCTCGCAGCATCCATCGTCATCTGGTGATCAATTTGGCCATTGAGCCAGCCAGCATCCTGCCAGGGAATTTTCATGTGCTGCGCAACGCAACGGTACCTGCGGTTCTGGGAGAACCAGCCATGATCTCCCACCCGGTGATGGCAGAGCGCCTCAGTTTTGCTGCCAGCCAACGGTTGGAAGCCGAGGCCTATTTTCTGGGTTTGCTCGATTATTTTGACGGTGGGCTGCCAGCCTGGAGCGGCGCTGCCCGCGATACGGTTGTATTCGGCGCTGAAACTGAACAAAACTCCATCGCCTGGCGATTCCTTCCCGATGGCGAAAACACAGACAGCACCGCGCCAAGTCTTGACCCGAGCACACTAGTTGTCTCTCTCGACGAGGACCTGCAGGTGCCCAGCCTCAGTCCTAGCGCTTTTGAAGTCAGTTGGAATATTCCCGCTGACCTGGCTCCCAAGCCTCATCTGCTAACAATTCAGGGCCGAAACCTGGCTGGGCGGGCCACCCCATTGCGCCAGACGCTGCTGATACCTCAAGCGGGAACCGCACCGCACGTAGAAATACTTCGCCAAAACGACAGTGATCGTACCGGTATTGTCTGGCGGAGCGCAACCGGTGGCCCCTTGCCCAAAGGAATATTGCAGATTGGCCAGTCTTTTACCGCGCCGGTAGGGCCGGGCCTGCCCACGGCCATTTGGGCTGCGATTGCCCCTTCAGATGAAATCAGTTTTCTGCCAGCTGAAGCCACGCAACCATTGCCCATCCCGCGAAACGTCACGACGCTGTCGGCCGAAAAAACACTGCGACTGCCCATTTTGGAGAACCGAGCTTACCTCCCGTGGCAAAGTTGGCGATCACGGTTAAGCAACGATACGCAGGGAACCTTTCTTGTGGTATCGGCTGGCCAACCCGTGTGGATGGAAAGTCGCGGGGTACAGCCATTGATTGATCCGGACCCGCAAACCAAAAACAAACCCAGAACAGTGCCCCGAGAATCCGACAATTGGCCAGTCGTTCCTCTCTTGCCCGGTTTGATGGGCAAGAAGATTGTTCTGGATCCGGCCGGCGGTGGCACGAACAGTGACGGAACCGGGCCTCTGGGTTTGCGGGGTTCAGACCTCAACTTGCAGGTTGCCATTCACGCTGCTCAGCTATTGCGCGGTGCCGGCGCAATCGTCCACCTCACCCGCAATGGCGAAACCCAGCTACCCGCCGTAGAAAAAGTGCGGCTGGCAGGAAAGCTAGGCGCCGACCTCTTCCTCACCATTGGCAGACGTCACCCGGATCAGCCACGAGCTGCCTGGCACCATCACGGCAGTCCCACCGGAAAACGGTGGGCCGAAGCCGCGGCCAGCGCTGCAGCTTTGCTGCCTGCGGCTGAACCCGCCAATGCGATGGCCGACAGCTTTCAGGTTGCACCTTCCTCGGCCTATCTTTTGCGACATACCGCTTGCCCCGCATTGGCCTGGACATTTGACCCACCTGAGACAGATGTCGCCGAAATGTTGCAGTTGCAACCGGGCTGGCAAAGGGCCGAAGCCCGCGCCATCATGTTGGCCTTCGCCGTCATCAGTGGTCACCCTGAAATCATGACCCAACTGATCAACATGCCGGAAATATTGGACCTGGTCGCCCGACAAGGAGGGCCCGCCGCTGACAGCGTGGAGTGGGCAATGCTTGATGGAAATCTGATGTGGTCGCCGTTGCCACCTGTACACAGTTTTACAAGCACGACCGACACCCTAAATTCATTGACTGGGCCGGGCCTGCCCGCCAGGCTCAAACAACATGTGCTCGAGATTCACGCGGGCCAGCAGTGGCAACTGTGGTTATTGACGAAAAATGAAGACTCTTGGCGGCCAATCCTAATGCTCTCCTCCAACGACAGGTCGACACTGCGTGCGACACAGTGACCCTCCCATTCCTCACCCTCTCGGTGAAAAAAGGCAGCGCTCCGATCGCGGGCGCTGGTTTGTCGCCGTCGCAGCTAGCCTGATTGCCTTGGCCGCCATCATCATCTTTGGGCCAGACGAAGAAACCATTAAAGAGCGCTTCGAATATTACGGCACACCCGACGAGATACAGATCATGAGTGAAATATCCATTGAAGATGGCCAAGACTCATCGCAGCAACTGCCCAAATCCTTGCAACTGCCGTCACCGCCAAGCCAAATAGAATTTGAAAAAGAAGAACCCGATGAAGATGGCACCGAACCAATGCCAGAAAAATCGCCGATTGAACCCAACGAAATTGAGATTGAATTTCCCGACACCCAAGACGTATCGGATAGTTCAGAAGACTACCAAGTCGAGATGGCCCTGCCGATGCAGTCAAATCCCGACTTCTTCATCGACCATATCGTGCTTCCCGAATATCCAATTGATGCTTCGACGCTCGAGCGCCGAACACCAGTGATTGTCGTAAAGATCGGATTATTTGTCGCGAAAGACGGCACCGTTTCCGACGCCATGATATTGTCTACAACCGGCAGTACTGTGTTTGAAGATGCAGCCCTTATAGCGGTTAAACAGTGGCAGTTCAGTTGGCGGATTGACCCCGGAGCGGGACGCTGGCTCCAATTTCCCTTCAATTTCAAAAGCCCCTACTTCATACCTACTCGTTGAGCTTCTGCCAGGGGTCTTCGGGGACGTACGAAGTTGAATCACCCTCGGCCGCTGCCATGGCCTCTTCGCGCATCGCCCAGCCGGCATTGAACATCTCGGCAGGGAAGGGCAAGATTTTCTCACCGCTAAACATACGCACAGTCGATGCGTAGGATTGCGGCCCAGCCAATTCCAAATCCTGGCTACTCAATCGACGCGCCAATGCCGCAGCCAATTCTGAGCGGCTCTGGGCCCCGCTGGAAGCCATCGTCTCCAGCAGCATCCGAGTGGCTTGGTAAGCCTTCAATGCCTGCGCCGTAGCCTCCGGAGGATAGATGTCGCTATTCCACATGCGATTAAACTCATCTTCCCAACGTCGTTCGTACAGGACCAAATCATCGGGAAAAATCGCTCGCTCCAACACAGTCGCCGAATTTTCGCTCAACTTGTGGCTATTCCAATTGCTCAGGCCCATGATCAATGAACCCGCTTTAAAGAAATCCAGTTGTGGTCCCAGCTTCACCATCTGATCCACAGTCGCCGGCACAAAAATCACCTCGGGTCGCGATGCCCGAAGTTCCAAAATTTGATCTTTGTAGTCCGTCCCTTGGGGCGAAAACATCGCCGTCGCCACGACTTTACCGCCGCGGCTTTCGACCTCGGCGGTGAACACCTGTGCGTGGCGATGGCCATCAGGTGAATCGGGATGCAATATTGCCACACGATTTTTCAACATGATCGTTGTCGCCAATTCGGCCAGTAGTCGCGCCTCATAAAAACCGGTGATGTTGGTTTGAAAGACTCGCGGGCCCACTTTCCAGATACTCGCATTGGTTGCCGTCGGGCTCAGTAGAGGCACGCCATAAAAATCGCAAACCACCGCTGCCGAAGCCGTCGGCGCGCTCAACAATCCACCCATTACCGCAATGGTGCCTGATTCCAAACACAGCTTCCGCACAGCCAAAACGCTCGTTACCGGATCCGCAGCCGTGTCTTCGAGTTGCATCTCAAAAGAAGTGCCCAGATTCAAATTTGTTTCGCGCGTCGCCAATAGCGCAGCATCATAAAAAGCATTGCCCAAGACGGCATAACGACCAGTCAATGGCGCCATCACTCCGACAAGTTGTGGGTTCACTTCTGCCACAACAATTTGATCACGACCACCACGGGCACCCATATCCAAACGTTCTCTGGCCGCCATCGTCCAGTATTCGCCCGGGTCCTGGGTCTCCATCTTGGCCACCAGGTCGGCAGCCTCCGGATAGGCCATGCCTGCCTCACTCAAGGCTTCGACGCGCAGATAACCAAGGTATGACCAGTGAGGACCATCCTTATGTTTTGACATCAACTCGGCCAGGTCTGCCTCGTTCAAGA
>JBLIOK010000156.1:0-6519 GCA_047639735.1 Candidatus Krumholzibacteriia bacterium
CCGTCTTTGCGCACGTTGGGATAGTAGCCTTTGGCAAAACCAATTTGTCCGCCGATCGCCGTGTTCGGCAAATGCAGGTAGCCAATTTTGCCATCGGAAAGTTCATCAACCTTCCGGCGGTTCTTTTGTACCCAAGCCTCGTAGCGCAAAGAGCGATCACTGGCGATGGGAACAACCGTGATTTCACGACTGTCTTTACCATCGGCATTGTCAGCGACTTCGACAACCACTTGCTTGCCGACTTTGTTGTCGAGCAGACTGTAGGGGTTCGTCGGCGCCGTGAGGGAAATTCCGTCGATGCTGATGATGTAGTCATCACTTGTGACATCTTGGCCAGGACGATTCAAGGGGGCTGGCGAGCCAGCGCTCCAGTCCACGTCTCGGTAGATGAATCCAAATTGATAGCGTTCAGCACCGTCAGCGAGGGCAAATGTGCAACCCAGGAGGCCGGCTGAAACGCGCGACGCCCGTGGCATGTCGCCGGGGCGTGCATAGGAGTGTGAGCTGTTCAGTTCGCCGATCAGTTCACCCAGTACGTAAGTGAAGTCGGCACCGTGGCCAACGTAAGGGATAATTTGACCGTAACGCTCGTACATTTGATCCCAGTCTGTACCGTGCATGCCGGGATCGTAGAAGAAGTCCCGTTCCTGACGCCACGCATCGCGGAACATTTGGCGCCATTCGGCCCGTGGGTCAACCCGCGCGCTGAGTTCCGAGGTGCGCAGAGGTTTCTCGGCTGGTTTTTGGTCAGCCTTGGCGTCAACGATGCCAAACTTGCCGCCGCTCATGGCGTAAAACAGTTTTTCGCCGTTGCCTGAAATTTGATACCCATTGGCTCCAGCCAGTGCGGTTTCGCTCTCGCGGTCTTCCATGCTGAATACCATGACGGCACTGTCGCCGCCACCAAAGGCTCCGGCAGCACCAGGAGCGAAGGCGCGGCTCATGTAGAAGAGGTTGCCACCGGCAAACTGCAGGCTCCCGTAGTTGCCCGCGTCGACGCCGAGGTCGATCATGCGATCGCTCATGCCGTCGAGGTCAATGACCAAGGGTGTCTCTTCCTCTTCCTTGTCCTCGTCTTCTTCGTCTTCATCGGCGTCTTCGTCCGCGTCGTCGCCTTCTTCGGCATCAATCTTGACTTCCACTTCATCGCTTTCGGGCGGGAAGGGGTGAGCCACGTCGTTGCGCAAGGTCACCGCGTACAAGCCGTCCATGTTCGTCCATTGCGGCTTCAGGTCGTAGCCGGCCAGGCTAGGGTCAAAGTGTTGGCTCGAGGCAAAGAAGAGCAGGTCGCCGTCATCATCGAAGGCCGGATCGTGGTCATCAGTAAAGTCGCTAGTCACTTGGTGCGATTTACCGGCCTTCACGTCGTACAAATAGATCGCACGGAAGCCGTTTTCTTCGACTTTGGCGTAGGCCAACCAATCTCCGTTGGCGCTCCAATCCCATTCGTTGATCTCGCCAGCTGTTGATTGGTCGATCTTTTTCATCTTGCCGCTATTGGCGTCGACCAACCACAGATTCATCGCCGCGTCGTTGACGGCGAGGTGGTCATTGCTGGGGGACCAGCTCAAGCCCAACAAGTAGGTGTCGCTCTTTTTAGTGACCTGACGAGTTTCACCGCTGCCATCAGCATTGGTCATCCACAATTCATACTCGCCCGTTTGGTCGCTGAAGTAGGCGATGTGTTGGCCATTGGGAGACCAAGCCGGATCCATTTCCCGCACACCTGGCGTCGCCGTCAGATTGCGGATATTTCCTTTTTCGGCAGGCACGGTGAAGATGTCACCACGAGCATCAAAAGCTGCCCGATTCGCATCCGGCGCGATTTCGCCACTGGCTACGAGACTGCTCACAGACTTGACCACCGACCGCGTCAGGACATTGTCCGTGTGCAACGAGACGGTGACCTTGCGAGTTTCCTCCGTCGCCAAATCCAAGACGTATAACCAGCCGCCGTTTTCGTAGACGATGGCGTCAGGTCCCAAGCTGGGGCTCTTGACATCATAGTCTTCGTGCTCAGTGACCTGGCGGTGGGTTTTACCGATCGTATCGTAGGCCCAAATTTCTAACCGGCTGGATTGATCACTGGTGTAATAGATCGTATCGCCATGCCACATGGGATGGTTGTCGGTGCCGATGAAATCGGTGACTTGTTCTGACGTGTTATCGGCAAAATTATAGACCCAAATGTTTTGGGCCATGCCACCCTTGTATCGTTTCCAAGTGCGGCGTTCGCGGCTGATCCGGTTGTAAGCAAAAAGATTGCCGTCCGGCGCATAGCTGGACAATCCAGCCGTGGGCAGAATCATCCGTTCGGCCAAGCCGCCTTCGGTGGCGATGGTGAATAGCTGGAGGTCGCGGCCAGTGCGGCTTTCGCGCCCGGATTGGAAGCGGACGGCTTTGCCATCGGGCTGCCAATCAACCACGCGGTCAAAAAAGGGATGCCAAGTCATGCGGTGGGGTTCGCCGCCGACTGTGGAGATGGTGTAGACATCGTTGTTGCCATCATAGTTGCCAGTGAAGGCAATGGTTTGTCCGTCGGGGCTGAACTTAGGGTTGAGTTGATAACCCACCGAGCTGGTCAAACGACGAGCCTCGCCGCCGGCGCTGTTGACGGCCCAGAGGTCACCCGCGTACCCAAAGACGATAGTGTCGCCATGAATATCCGGGGTGCGCAACAGACGCATATCTTCCGTGTCTGGTGTGGCGTCGACCACGTCGGCGGCCAAAAGGGCGGTGCTGCACATTGTGCAAACAACCAGGGCCACCAGCGCAAACCAAGAACTGGGCGCACTTTTCAAAAATCGCATCTATGACCTCCAAAAGTCGTTATTGTCGTCAGTTTTAAATTACGGTCTATCGTTACAACAAGCGTGTGGTTCATTTCTCGAATTTATTGCGAAAAGAGTGAGGGTGGTCATCCACCAAATAGAGCATGCCTGCGATGGCCGCGACATTTTGCGACAAAGCGCTGGGGTCAATCTTGTCAAAAGTATCAGCCCGCGAGTGATGCACGTCAAAGTACATCGAATGGACAACTCGGTGACCTATTCCGATCACTCCCTGTTCCACTAGTGGGCGGACATCGATCCCTGCGCCCCCTTTTTTGACGGTCCATTCAATGGGGGTCAAAACCGAAAGCGGCGCCAAGCGTTTGGCAAACGCAGCCACGATGGTGCTGTCCGCATCGACGTTGAACCCTCCCAGGGCTTCGGTGCCGCCATCGCTTTCCATGGCAATGACATGGTTTTGCCACTCGTTCTTGTGAGCTTTGCGATAGGCCTTGCCGCCAATTCCGCCAGTTTCCTCCGCAGCGTAAAAGATGACACGCACTGTACGCTTCAGTCGACGTTCTGGTTGCACAAAAAGTTTGGCTGCTGCGAGGGCCAGGACCACACCTGCACCATCGTCGTGGGCGCCTGTGCCCACATCCCATGAATCAAGATGACCGCTGACCAAAAGGATCTCATCGGGGTGCTCGCTGCCGCGCAGATCACCGATCACATTGTAGCTAGTTACGGAGTCGTGGTTGGCAGCCTCCATTGAGAGGCGAACTCTGGGCTTCAAACCACGTAACGTCATGCGGTGCAGGCGCCCAGCGTCTTCTACGGTCAAGGCAGCGACCGGGATGCGGGGCACTCCTTCTTTGTAATTCATGACTCCAGTATGAGGCGCGCCCAAACTGGCGCTGGCTACCGATCGGATCAAACAGGCCACCGCGCCGTGTTCTGCCACCACACTAGCGGCATCCATCCGGTATTTGACAGATTTTCCGTAGCCTTCCCAAGGCATGTTGAACAGGACGATTTTGCCGTCAGCTTCGGCTTTTCGTTCTTCAAACTCGGCCCAATCCACTACCGCCATCACTTCTGCTTCCAGCGGTTCGCCGCCGGTGCCGTCACTCCTGCCTAAGCCGAGCATATCGAGGGGGAAGTCGAGTGGCGCGACACAGCGGGCCCACTCTTCGCCTCGTGTCCAGTAGGGCACGGTGACAGCTTCGGTCCATACGCTGTCCAAACCAGCCTCGCGCATGGCCTTTTGGCCCCAAATGATGGCGCGCTCCATTCCCGGCGAGCCGGTCATGCGGTGACCAACGGTGTCGCACAGTTCGCCTAGCTTGTCGTAGGCGTAGGGGTCATTCTGAGCTGTTTCGAGGATTTGGTCGAGCTGCAGGTCTGGGCCGGCCATTGCTGGCACTGCCGCCAACAAGATGTGCCCAAGAAACAGGGTGATTCCTAGCTTGTGCATGCAAAGTCCTTGTGGATTTGGTGTCGAGTTTTTCAAGGCGATACGGTAACACGAATGACGGTTAGAGTCACATGGTATCGCGACTGGGCTGGCGCATAGGCGTATTGAGGTAAAACGGGCCCAATACATAGGTATTGGGCCCGACATTCTGAGAATCTTGAAAACTGATCAACCGAGCTTCTTGAACACCTTGTTCACCCGACGCAAAGCCATGTTCAATTCTTTCTTGGTGATAGTCAGCGGCGGCGCAAAGCGAATCACATTCTCATGAGTTTCTTTGCACAGCATGCCTTCGGCCATCAATGCCTCACAATAGGGGCGCGCTTTGACTTTCAATTCAAGGCCAATGAACAAGCCTTGTCCGCGTACTTGCTTGATGCTCTTGTATTTCATGTCTTTCAATTGACCCATAAACCAAGGGCCAAGCTCGGCACTGTTTTCGACCAATTTTTCCTCGACCAAAACCTTGAGCGCTTCGCGCGCTACGGCCATGCCCAGTGGGTTGCCGCCAAAGGTTGAGCCGTGATCGCCTGGGTTGAACACGCCCATGATTTCATCACTGGCTAAAAACGCAGACACAGGATAGAACCCGCCGCTCAATGCTTTGCCAATGATCACTGCATCAGGCGTGATGCCCGCATGTTCGAAGGCAAACAATTTCCCGGTACGACCCAAACCGCTTTGGATTTCATCGGCGATGAACATCACGTTCTTTTCTTTGCAAATGGCGGCGGCTTTTTTCAGGAAGCCTTTGGGCGGAATGTTGATGCCCGCTTCACCTTGCACAGGCTCGACCAAGAAGGCCGCCGTGTTCTTCGTGATGGCCGCTTCTAGTGCTTTCACGTCGCCAAAGGGAATGACTTTGAACCCGGGAGTGAAGGGACCAAAACCATCTTTGTATTGGTCTTCGGTACAGAAGCCCACAATGGTTGTTGTGCGGCCGTGGAAGTTGTCGACACAGACAATGATTTCGGCCTTGTCCTTCTTGATGCCTTTGACTTTCTCGCCCCACTTGCGGGCGGCCTTGATAGCTGTCTCAACCGCTTCAGCTCCTGAGTTCATGGGCAGCACTCGGTCGTAGCCGGTCAGCTCGCAAACCTCTTGGCAAAAAAACGGGAGTTGGTCATTGCGGAACGCGCGGCTGGTCAGGGTGACCTTGGCAGCTTGGCGACGCAATGCTTTCAGCAACCGAGGATGGCAATGGCCTTGATTGACGGCGCTATAAGCGGCCAAAAAATCCATGTAGCGATTGCCCTCAATATCCTCGACCCAGACCCCTTCGGCCTTCTTGATAACAATGTCCAACGGGTGATAATTGTTAGCCCCGTATTTGTCCTCGATGCTGATCAGTTTCTCGGCCTTCATGGCAAC
Source organism: Candidatus Krumholzibacteriia bacterium (assembly GCA_047639735.1). Classification (GTDB taxonomy): domain Bacteria; phylum Krumholzibacteriota; class Krumholzibacteriia; order LZORAL124-64-63; family LZORAL124-64-63; genus JAGRNP01. The sequence goes on from JBLIOK010000156.1 coordinate 5,620, forward strand.
CTCCTTCGGCGTCTTTGAGATGGAATTCGTGTGGGCTCAAGATATACAAAGCAAGGCCCATGTCCACCATAGAATGTGCGCTAAACCGCCGTTTTTTAGCGATGTAGGAAACCCGCGAAATGGCGAGTGAAGTTTTTTTGTATTAAAGCTTTACAAACGAAAGTACTTTAGTTATTAAAGTAAAGAGCGCGGCCAGTACGAGGGCACCTGGAAAAGGACTTCCAGCAGCCCGGAACCGCTCAAAAATTGATCCGGAACGGCATGTTCGCCCTTGGGGACTGGGCTTAAGAGCGGCAAATGAATCCGGATTCGGTCCAACGTATTGATTTTGCCGGATCCTGACGGAGCTACAGGGATTCCCGAAAGGGACAAGAGAAGGATCTCTAGCGGCAGTGGGGGGTAGGACGTGGTCCTGGGTGCCAGCTACCCCCTCGCTAAACAACTTTGTTCAAATGGATTTGAGGAAGTTGAGTTGGCGGGCCTGATCTCAGATCAAGCCAAAATCAAACGAGGGACCTGCTTCAGGATTTGGCAGGGCGGCCAATCCTGATACTTAGGGGCCGGTGGTGGATCACGATCCACCGCTGGCTCCTGTTCACATTCCTGCGCGATCTCCGCGAGCTAGGAAGTGCGGTGGCAGGCTGAAGTTGCACGGATGCGATGGCCTCGCCCCACACAGGTGATGACGCCCGGCAAGGAGGCCGGCTGGCGTGGCACCGTCTCTTCTTGCGCCACTTATTCACGGCAGGGCCAGGTTACTGATCCTGTCTTTCCTGCTGCGCTCACCTCGCGCCCATACTTTTACTGATCTGCGCAATGCCCTCGATTTCACCGACGGCTCACTTTCGATCAATTTGGGAAAATTGGAAGCGGGGGGACTGGTGCGGGTGCAGAAAACGT
>JBLIOK010000157.1:0-6481 GCA_047639735.1 Candidatus Krumholzibacteriia bacterium
ATCTCGCCTTTTTTGATTGAACCTTTTGTGCCTGGTGCCCGTATAATCGGATTCGAGTTCTAGGCTTACCTCCACGCCTTCTAGGGAGCAAACATGACACTGACCCGCCGCCATTTCCTCAAGACCGCCGCCGGCGGAGCAGTCGCCACGGCCGGACTCGTAACCGCCAATCGTGCTTTTGCCGATTTCACACCCACCAAAAGCAAGAAAAAGCTGCGCATTCTGGTGTTGGGCGGCACGGCATTTTTAGGACCAGCCTTCGTCGAAGCGGCTCGAGTGCGCGGTCACGAAGTCACGCTGTTCAATCGGGGACGAACCAACCAACACCTCTATCCCGATCTCGAAAAACTTGTGGGCGATCGGTTTAACGATTTGGCCGCCTTGGAGAACGGCGAGTGGGACGTGTGCATCGACAATAGCGGCTACATTCCAAGCACCGTAAAAGCCTCCGCTGAACTTTTAAAAGGTCGCGTGAAGCGATACATCTTTATCTCTTCTATCTCTGTGTTTGCAGATTTTTCAAAAAAAGGTCTCGATGAAAAATCTGAAGTCGGTCAATTGACCGATGAAGAATTGTCAGCCGCACAAACGATGGACGATATCTCGGGCACCAATTATGGGCCCCTCAAGGCTTTGTGCGAGCAAGCCAACACGGCGATTTTTGGCAAGAACGCTTGCAACATTCGGCCAGGATTGATTGTCGGCCCCATGGATCGATCCGATCGATTCACCTATTGGCCGGTGCGGGTCGCCAAAGGCGGCGAGGTATTAGCTCCGGGCACAGCGGACACAGTGACTCAAGTGATCGATGTCCGCGACTTGGCGGAATTCATGGTTTTGGCAGCGGAGAAAAACTACAGTGGAACGTATAACGCCACCAGCCCCGCCGAAGAATTGACGATGGGAGAACTGCTCCATACCTGTAAAAAAGTATCAGGATCAGACGCATCCTTCACTTGGGCAGAAGCTGCGTTCTTAGAAGAACAAGAAGTGGCCGCATGGTCCGACATGCCTGTTTGGGTGCCCTTGGATGGCGAAGACTCTGGGCATCCGTTTATCAATGTCAACCGAGCAGTCAAAGCTGGGCTCACATTTCGGCCCATCGCTGAAACCGTGCGCAGCACGTTGGGTTGGTGGGCAACGGTGGATCAGGAACGGCGCGATGGCCCGATGCGCTCAGGCCTGGCTCCCGAGCGGGAAGCTGAAGTGCTGGCCGCCTGGCATGAGAAGCACGACTAGGCTACTTCGCTGTCTGCTATTGACGAATAACACGCGTCACAAGGATGATTTTCGACTCCACCTCGGCTGCGGGTTCCCGCCAAGCCGAGGTGGTTTTTTGTAGGGCCTCTCTCAACAACCAAGAGCGATCAAAAGACTGGCCCTGCAATTTCTGCAATCCCGCCACCTGTTCAGAATTGAGCCCCCAATGCACACCATCAGATTCTAAAATAACTTCTGGCACTTGCCACAAACCGGTCGCCGCTAATTCGATCACCGTAAAAATCTCGTCGGACTCGAGTTGTGTCTTTGATTTCAAGTAGGATTGCAGTTGTCGCGCATTTTTAAAGTTGGGCATGGCATCGAGTCCCGCGTCCGCTATGCCACGCGATTCCAGCTCTACGGCCACGACGGGTTCCCACCGGTAAGCGACCACCCTTTGGATCTTTTGGTCGAGCACATTGTCCATCACGAACAGGGCGACAAAGGAAATGGCGCAGGCCATCAAAGGTGTGGCCAGCCAGCCCATTGAAATTTCAGAGAGAACGCGGTAGCGAATGCCGATGCGTTTAAACAAACTCAATCCCACAATGGCGCCAACAACAGCCTGGCTACTGCTGACGGGCACGAGGGGAAATGTTGGCAGGCCTTGGCTCGACAGAAAAGATTCAAGGCCTCGGGAGGCGAAGACAAAGAGCGTTAACGATTGGGCCAAAACAATCACAAAGGCCGGCACCGGCGAAATGCGCACCAGGCCACTGCCAACCGTATTCATAACCCGTTCCGAATAAGTGAACACGCCAACTCCAATGGCCAACGCGCCAATAAAGAACAACTGCTGAACCGCCGTAATGCGCAAAAAATCGAACATGATAAAATCGTTAAACGGATTGTCTGGCAAAAACACGCCCATCACGTTAGCGATATTATTGGCCCCCAAACTGTAGGACCCAAAAGCACCCACGATCAGCAAGCCCAAGCGCGTTCCGTGGTCCAATTGCAACAAGTGAGGTTTTGCCATCTTGATCGACCATTTCACGAACACGAAAAGCAAGATTGCCATCGTACCCGACAAAACGGGACAAGCTACCCAAGTGATCACAATTTTCGTCAAGGACGACGAGTCAGTCAGATTTGAAGTGTAAAGATTCCAACCGATGATAGCGCCAACAATGGCTTGCGACGTCGAAACCGGAATTTTCAGACGGGTCATGAGATATGTCGTCAGGGCCGAGGCCATCGCAACGGCGAACGAACCGGGCAAGGCATTCACCGCTCCCAGCTTGCCCAAAGTGTCGGCAGCACCCGCCCCGCTGATCGTCGCGCCCAGGACCACAAAAAAAGAGCACACCAAGGCCGCTGTGCGGAATTTGATCATACGGGTGCCAACGGCGGTGCCAAACACATTGGCCGCATCGTTAGCACCCAAGGACCAGCCCAAAAACAATCCTGCGCTGAGGTAGAGAATCACATCCACGAAAATTGCCTCATATATTTCTTTTGATCACATAGATCGCAAGGCGGTCGGCCACTTCTTCGGACCGATCAGATACTTGTTCCACATTCAAAGCGAAATAACGCAGGTGGGTTTTGTGCGCCAAATTAAGATCGCTGGCAAAAATGGCCCGTTTCAGCGCGTCACTGATGGTGTCTGCCTCTTTTTCAAAGTGATGCACTTTGTAGAGGGTGTCTTTAACGGCATCGGCGTTACGAAAGAAGGCGCGGGCGCATATGATCACGGCTTCGATAGAAGCTGAACTGGCGGCGGTCAACTTGAGAAAATCAGCATGATGAACTTCTGGTATATCTGGCCGTTCGACGGAAAACTGCAAGAGGCTCATCTTGGCGGTATCGATGATATTGTCGGTATTTTCGAGCAGGCCCAACACATCGCCACGATGCTCGGGGATCAGCGAGTGGCGATACAGATGTGTTTCTACATCGCGGCTCAGTGTGTCCGCCGTCGACTCCAAAGATTCGATTTTCTTGATCGCTTTATCAAAATCGGCTTCGTCGTGATTAAGATACGCTTTAACACCATCGTAAAAGACCAAACCTCCCTCGGCGACAGTGTCCAAAAATTCGTCAATTTGCGCTTCGAGAACGCGGCTAGATTTGAAGAGAGGCACGTTTGGATTCCTTCCCAACTAAGACCGAAAATAAACTGATCAAGGAGTATACTCACTGAACCCGCGACTCGGCTACCACGATGTGAACGGATTTGCCACAAGGTTCGAATTGGCGTAACGAACATCGTCGGAGACTTCGGCCCCCAGCCACGGTGGCCGCGATATGGCTTGATCGGCGGACGTCAATTCGCACTCGGCGACAATCAGCCCCTGATTGGCCCCTGAAAAGACGTCAACCTCCCACTGCAAACCCTCAAAATTCACCAGGTAGCGAACTTTTTCTATCAGTGCTCCCGAGCACATGGTCAACAACTGTTCAGCATCTGTCAGCGGTATCGGGTATTCGAATTCTGGACGCGAAATGCCTTCGGCGAGGCCCTTGACGGTCAAGAATGCCTCGTCTGCCGCGATTCTAACTCGCACGACGGCGCTCGCTTGGGTGCTCAAGTACCCCTGACGAATCATCACGCCAATGCATTTTTCGCGCCATGCGCTTCCCTCTACCAAGAACTTGCGCTCGATCTCCACGCCCATGCTAGACTCCGCTTGTTTGCTGTGCCCAAGATTGCTGACTGTAGTCTCAAACTGGTGCCGTGGCAAGCAACACGCGCAACCGCTAGCAGATTGGCACCCACAACAATGCTATCATTTGGATACAGTAGAGACCAGACAGCGGACTGCAGCGGAAGATTGCTATCGCCCATGGCATCAAATCAACGACTTGATCTCACACAGCTGTTGTACGCAAAACTGCTAGCAACTGCGCGCGGATTAATGTCCAGCGAACGCATCGAGCACACTCTGCAACCAACAGCATGGGTTCACGAGGCCTGGCTCAAAATCATCGATCAAGAGCGTGTGCAATGGCAAGACCGCGCCCATTTTTTGCCATTGCTGGACCTCGATGAAAGTCTGACCCGGTTGCTTGATCTCGACAAACGCGCAAAAAAGAACCGACTCCATTTCTGGAGCCGGTTTTTTCCAACTGCTAAAAGCGAACTAAACCGTCTTGCAAGCCAGCTTCAACCAATCGCGATGAGGCTTATCCAAGCTCGACGAAAGCTCCTGCACACATCTTTTGTGGTAATGGTTAACCCACTCGATTTGCGCTTTGCTCATGATCTTTTTGTCGATCAAATTGCGGTCAATGGGGCACAACGTCACGGGGTGAAAGTTGTACCACGTCTTGGTCTTACTGCTGAACTTTTCGTGTTTGACCACAAAAGCCAAGTGCTCGATACGAATACCAAACTTGCCTGCTTCATAGTGCCCAGGCTCGATGGACATCAAATTTCCCTCAACAAATGGCGGCGCCGGAATGTCTTTCAAGCTGTGAGGACCTTCGTGCACTCCGAGATATTGCCCCACGCCATGGCCTGTTCCGTGGGCATAATCTTCGCCGATTTCCCACAGTGCTTTGCGCGCAAAGACTTCGTTCCGGTAGCCTGCAGTGCCAGCTGGGAACGGTGTGATTGTGCAATCGATCGTGCCCATTAAGACACGGGTAAAACAATCGATCTGCCGCGCCGACGGTTTGCCCAAAGCAATGGTCCGTGTGATGTCGGTGGTGCCATCTGGGTACTGGCCGCCGCTATCGATCAAGTAAAGTCCCGATGCCTTCAACGTCGCGTTGCTTTTTTTCGTAGGTCCGTAGTGAATGATCGCGCCGTTGGCGGCATAACCACTGATTGAATTGAAGCTCAGGTCTTTAAAACCTTCGCCCATTGACCGAAATGCTTCCAATTGTTCGGCAGCAGAGATCTCTGTCACATCACCTTTTGGCACCGCCGCTTCTAACCATTTAAGGAAGCGCACCATGGCCACACCATCGCGCCGATGGGCATTGGTGATACCGGTGATCTGAACTTTGTTTTTGATCGCCTTCATCGTCTGAATCGGACTCATCGCTTGGTGAAAGGTGCAGCCTTTGAGCTCGTCCACCACGCGTCGATTCGTCGCCGCCGGATCAATCCAGATGTGCTGCTTCTTTTTGCTTAGCGCACTCAAGTCTTGCCAGATGTCGCCATATTTCTTCAACGTGGCGCGCTTTTTCAAGACCGTTTTGAATTCTTTCGTGACCTTGCGCTGATCAACGTAGAGAACACAACGACGTTCGGTAAACAGTACGTAACTGATAGCTACTGGCGTGTAGGCAATATCAGCTGCTCGTATATTCAACAGCCACGCAATTTGATCAAGGGCGCAAACCACCAAAGCTTTGGTGCCTTGTTTCTTCATGACCTCGCGCACGCGCTTCATTTTGTTGCCTACCGTCTCACCGGCAAACTTCGAGCTGTGATTCACGATAGGAGCCAAACTGGGTTCGGGTTGGTCTTCCCAAAGTTTGCTCACCAAGTTAGTGCGGATGTATTTCACTTTGATGCCGCGCGGAACCAAAGCTGCTTCAAATTGCGCAGCTGCTGCGACCGATATAAAAGACGGATCAACGCCCAACGTCTGGCCTTTTTTCAACTGTCCCGCCACCCACTCTGGCATCGACTGTGTCTCGGCTTCGCCCATTTTTTTGAGATCGATGCCACTGCCCTTGAGCTGATTGCTCGCTTGTAGAAAATAGCGGCCGTCAGTCCACAGGCCTGCTTTGCGTAGCCCAATCAACAATTCACCAGCCGAACCGTCAAAACCGCTTAACCACGACCGCAATTGCCAGCACTCGGGCAGGTATTCGCTCATATGGGGATCAGCGCTAGGCACCAAGTATGCCTCTACCTTATTTTTCTTCATCAGCTTACGAAGCGCTAAAACCTTCTGTTGGACTTCCATTATGGCCTCCGGAAAGGGTTGATCGGGGTCTTCATCAAATAAATGGCCCGAATTTCAGCATAAAATGACGAAATTTGGTATGATCATGGTGAAATCCACCAGTACCGAGCCCCAATAGAGCATACTATAAAGGACAGAGTCCCTTCACATGAACATGAAAATTGCTAATCGCCCCATTTTGTGGCGATTTGTGCCCTGTTTGGTGATTCTTTTCCTTATTTCTGGGGCTTTTCCTGCTCTCAGCTCCCAAGACATTAATTTGGTCACGAATCGCCCGACCATGCAAACGAACCAGCCCTCGGGGCGGATTGTCTTCCGTCTAGCCACTGATACCAACCTGCAAATCGGTCTTT